>DASSBX010000142.1:0-2300 GCA_035698305.1 Miltoncostaeaceae bacterium
CGTCGCGATGATCAGGATCACCAGGAGCGCGGCCAGCGCCGCGACGCCGGCGGCGGCGGCCGCGACGCGCAGCGGGCGGTGCCACGGACGGGCCCGCGCGGGAGCAGGCAACGCTCCCAGCGCGGCGGCGCGGGCGCGGGCGGTGGCGTCGGCCGGCGGCTCGGGGAGCGTCCCCCCGGCACGGGTCAGGCGGGTCTCAAGGGTGTCCGGCATCCCCCACCTCCAGGGCATCGCGGAGTTGGCCGAGCGCGCGGGCGAGGCGCGAGTGCACGGTGCCGACGGGCAGGCCGACGATCGGGGCGATCTCGGCGGGCGTGTACCCCAGCCAGTAGCGCAGCACCACCAGCGCCCGCCGCTCGTGCGGCAGGCCGGCCACCGCACGCTCCAGCGCCGCGTCGGGGGCGGGCATCTCGTCGTCGCCCGCCACGTCCGCCAGGTCGGTCAGGCGGCGGTCGCGGCGCAGATGGTTGAGCGTCTGGTTGACGGCGATCCGGCTCACCCACGCCCGGAAGCTGGGGCCCCGGTAGCCGTCGAGGCCTGCGAAGGCCCGCACGAACGCGTCCTGGGCGCAGTCCTCGGCGACCTGGTGGTGGCGGGCGATCGCGTACGACGCACGCCACACCGCCCGCCAGTGGCGGTCGAACAGCGCGCCGGCGGCGTCGCGCGAGCCTCCCCGCGCGTCGCGCACCAGCGTCTCGTCGGTGTCCCCGTCGTGCATCCGCTCCTCCGACACGCGAGCGGGGCGACCACGTCCCGCCGGCGGCCCTACACCCGCACGGCGCCCAGGTAGTCGTCGCGCTCCGCGAGGCTCGCGACCTCAACGACCTCGCCGGACCGGGGGGCGTGGACGTAGCGCCCGCCGCCGATGGCGATGCCGACGTGCCCGAGGCCGTTGAAGAACACCAGGTCGCCGGCGCGCAGGTCGCGGCGCGCGACCCTCCGTCCCGCGTCCCAGAGGGCGTACGAGCTGTGCGGCAGGGCCGCGCCGACGCGGCCGAAGGCGAAGCGCACGAGGCCGCTGCAGTCGAAGCCCGCGGGCGACGCGCCGCCGTACGAGTAGGGCGTCCCCAGATACTCCAGGGCGACATGGGCGGCCCGGGCGTTGCGCCGCGCCGCCGGCGACGGCGGAGTGGGCGACGGGAGCAGGCCGACCTCCATCGCCTCGTGGCGGGCGCGGATCCTCAGGGTCCGGGCCGCGGCCGGGGCGGGCGCCGGGACGGCGGTCGCCGCCGCCTCGGCGCGGGACGGGGTGGCGGTCGCCACGTCGCCGGAGGAACCGGCGACGGGGATGGACATGGCGACGATGGCGGCGGTGATCGCCGCCGCGGATGCGGTCTTCTGCACGGGCGACTCCTGTCGCGGGGCACGCCGCGACCGGTGGGGATATGGGAGGGCCGGCCCACCGTGGGCACGTGACCGGCCGGGCGGATCCGTCAGCGCGGACCCTGCGTGGGATTCCGTCGAGGCTAGCGGACCCCTGCCGGGACGACCGTCATTGCGGTTCCGTCCCGCATGTGCAGGGGGTCGCGGTCAGACGTCCAGCATCGTCCCGCGGCACCGGTCGCTACCGCAGGCGCAGGCGTACGTGTCGTCCGGGTCGCCCTCGTCGTCCTCGTCGAGCACCAGGCGGTAGTCGAACGTCAGCTCCTCCCCCACCGCGATGTCGCGCAGGGCGTGGAACACGATGCGTCCGCCCGTCTGGCGCGTCTCGCAGTTCGGGTCGCAGGAGTGGTTGATCCAGCGCGACGAGTTGCCGCCCACCCACCCGTCGACGACGTCCCCGCCCCCCAACTCGAAGAACATCGTGTGGGCGTCCTCCACGGGGCGGTCCTGGTGGCGGCGCACCGCCTCCTCCCACGGGATCACCTCGCCCGCGTACTCGATCACCCGCTCCCCCGCGCCCAGCGGCCGCACGGCGAACACCCCGCGGCCGTGGATCGGGCTGGAGCGCACGGAGATGCGGCGCGCGCGGCTCACACCGACCAGCCGCTGATGCGGGTCGTGACGGGGATGGGCGTGGACAAGAGCATGTCGGGGCCCATCATGTGGGAGCGGAGACCCGCCGGGAAGTCGGGGCCGACCACGCCGGCAGCGCGTCGCGCCGGCCGGCGTCCTCGGTGGGTCGCCGGTCTCGCCCTGGCCGCACGCTCGTGCGCCTGCGGTCCGACGGGAGCCGGGACCCCGGCGTCGGCCTCGATCTCCCCGCCCTGATGGACCAGCCGCTCGCCGCGCCCGTCCACGCGATGACGATCAGCGTGGTCGGATGGGGCGCCCAGGGCCCCGTCGTGGCGACCCACACC
>DASSBX010000143.1:0-3920 GCA_035698305.1 Miltoncostaeaceae bacterium
CGCCGTGGCGGCCGACGCGACGATGCCGCCCCGCGCCCGCGAGCTCACCCCGGAGGCGTCTCCCGCGGCGCCCCCGCCCGGCGGCACGGGGGGCGGCGGCCCGGACCGCCGCCGCCTCGCCCTCTTCGGCGGGGGCGCCGCCCTGCTGGCCGCGGCCGTCGTGGGAGTGGTCCTCGTCGCCGGCGGCGGTGGCGGCGGCGACGGCGCGGAGGCGCCCCCGCCGACCACGGCGCCCACCGGGCCCCTCGCCCCGGACCGGGTGCTCCAGGAGCGGCCCGACCTGACCGCGGCCGGCGGGGCGCTGCTGGTCGCCGACCCGGCGGGCCGCGTGGTGCGGATGGACGGCGGGCGTGCCGCGGCCAGCCTCCGCGACCCCGGCGGGCCGGTGGCGGTGGCCGCCGCCGGAGACCGCGTGGTGGTGGCGGACGGCACGTCGGTGACGACGGTGGCCGCGGACGACCTGAGCCCGGTCGCGGCCGCGGCGTTCCCCGGCGCCGTGGGGCTCGCCACGCTCGGCCGCGATGTGGCGGTGGCGGGCGGCCGGGGCGGCAAGGGCCGCGTGTGCCTGGTGGGCGCCGAGGCGCTCAGGCCCTGCGCCGACCTGTCCTTCGCGCCGACCGGGCTCGGCGCCTCCGGCGACACGATCTTCGCCGCGGACGGCCCCGGCGGCACGGTCGTCCCGCTGGCGCGCTCGGGGGGCGCGTTGGCGCCGGGCACCCCGATCCCCATCGGCACGACGCCCCACGGGCGGATGGTCGAGGACCGCGGCCGTCTCTACGTGCCGGTGGAGCGGGGCGTCGGCGCCCTGGACCTGGCGACGGGGGCCTCGGTGGGGACGTTCGCGATGCCGACGACGCCGGCCGACGTGGCGATCGGGGATGACGGGGTGCTCGTGGCGGCGCTGCCCGCGTCGGACCAGGTGGCGGTCGTCGACACCACCCAGGCCGCGGGGGAGCCGGCGCTCATCGCGGTGGGCGGCACGCCCGCCTCCCTCGCCGCGACGGACGACGGCATCCAGGCGCTCACCACCCAGGGGGATCTGGTGCCGGTCGACCCGGCGGCGGGGACCGCGGCGGCCGGTGCTCCGGTCCCCGGGTTCGGCGCCGCCACCACGCCGGTCCGGCTGCGCCGGGTGGCGACCGCGGCGGCCGGCCGCCGCGTGACGCTGACCCTCGCCCTCGCCGGCGGGACGCTCCCGCGGGACGGCCTGCGGGTCGTCGACAAGTCCATCGCCGACGGCCGGGCGGCGCTCGAGCTGTGGCAGGGCGGCATCCGCACCAACGTGCGCCAGGCGCGCGGCGGCGGCGTCCGCGTCACCGTGTCGCCCCGCACCGGGCGGCTGCTGGTGGCCCTGGCGGCGGGGGCGGGCGACTTCACCGCGATGTCGGCGCGCCTCGTCCGGGACGGGGCGGCCGTGGAGGTGGTGCTGACGAAGCCCGCGCCCGAGCAGACGCCGCAGACGCCCTCGACCCCGTCCGGGGGCGGCGGGTCGCCGACGCCGACGCCCACCCCCACGCCGACGCCCACCCCGACACCGACGCCGACCCCGACGCCCGACCCCGGGTTCGAGACGGGCTGACCGCGGGGTGGTGCACTAGCGCAGGCGGACCCTCGCGACGGCGACGAGCGTGCCGCGGGCGCGCAGCTCGCAGCGCCAGACCCCGGTGGGGAGGCGGCCGGACGACGAGATGAACGACGTCACCGTGCGCCGCCGGGGCTTGCCGTCCGCCCCCAGGGCCGACCGGCCCGGCGGGATCCAGCGCGTGGTGAGCGGGCGGTTGCCCTTCGGCAGCACCGCCAGGCGGAACGTGGCGAAGATGCGCTTCTTGCCGCGCAGCGTCCTGGCGGCCGGGCCCCGCTGCAGGGCGCTGATGAACGCCGCCTCGGCGACGCCCTCGGGCGGCGCGGGCAGCCTGATCGTCCGCGTCGCCGGCACGAGCGTCGACCCGGCGCCGACGCCCCGCACCCGCAGCGTGAGCTTGCCCGGCACCACCCGCGGCCCCAGCGTGATCGTGCGCGAGAACGCCCCGGCGGGCAGCCGGAAGACCTTGCGCTGCAACGCGCGCCGGCCGCGCAGCAGGGCCACCTCGACCCGGCCGGCCGCCTCGAGGGTCCCGGCGACGCGCACGGTCCCGCGCGCGCGGCTGGCCACCCACTTCACCCTGCTGAGCTTGGTGGCGCCCAGCAGGATGCGCGGCGGCGGGGGCGGCGGGGCCGGGATGGTGAACGTGACGGGCGCGGAGAGGCCTCCGCCGCTCGGCGAGGTGAAGACGGTGACCGTCGCGTTCCCGGGGGATGCGACGTCGGCGGCGCCGAGCTGGGCGGTGAGCCGGCTGGGCGAGTGCCACGTCGTCGGCCGGTTCACGCCGTTCCAGCGCACCACCGAGCGGAACGCGAACCCGCGGCCGTCGACGACGAGCGTGGCGCCCGGCGCGCCGGGCGCGATCGGCTGGGGGAAGCCCGTGATGGCGGGCACCGCGCCGATGGGCTGCCAGTCCGGCGAGAAGTCGGTGGACACGACCTGCGACTCGCGCGCCTCGCTCCCCCCGCCCGACGGGATGGTGAACAACGAGTTGGTGGAGCCCCCGGCGAAGCGGTGGTAGATGATCTTCGTCCCGTCCGGCGACCACGCAGGTTTCCTGACCGGCTGGGTCTCGAGGAGTGCCGTGCCGCCCGATCCGTCTGCGTTCACCACGCGGAGCCGGTTGATGTCGAATCGCGTGACCACGATCCGCGAACCGTCCGGCGAGACGTCCGGCTGCTCCGCGTCACTGAGGAACTGCCTGCGATCTGCGCCCGTCGTCCCGACGATCGAGAGGCCGCCGACGGAGTCGTCGTTGAAGATGACCCGGCTCCCGTCGGCCGTGAAGACCGGCAGGTCCTGATCGGCCGGCCCCCCTGCGACGACGAGCCGCGACCCGGAGGTCAGGTCGCGGACCACGACGTCCGAGTCGGCGCCCGCGACCGCGTAGGCGATGCGCGTGCCGTCGGGGCTCCAGGCCGGCTCCGAGGCGTCCCCGGCCTCGAACGTGAGCTGCGTCTGTCCCGTGCCGTCGGCGTTCATCGTCCAGATCTGGAGGGTCCCGGTGCCGCGGTCGCTGGTGAACGCGAGCTTCAGGCCGTCCGGCGACCACGCCGGGTCCGAGTTGTTGCCCGTGTTCGTCAGGGCGACGCCGCCCGTGAGGTCGCCGGGGTCCTTGACGGTGATCTGGCCGTTGCGCTCGAAGGCGATCTTGCCGTTGATGCCGGGGAAGGCCGCCGAGGCGGGGCCGGCGACGGCGCCGCACAGGGCCAGCGCCGCCGCGCCGGTCAGGAGCCGCCGCCTAGCCAACGCGGGTCCTCGCGGTCGCGACGAGCGTCCTGCCGTAGCGGAGCTCGGCGCGCCAGGTGCCCTTCGGCAGCCGTCCCGACCCCTTGATGAAGGCGATCACCAGGCGGGAGGGCGGCTTGCGGTCGATCGCCACGGGGCGGCGCGCGCCCGGGCTGAACCAGCGGACGGTGAGCCGCTTGCCCTTCTTCGGGCGGGCGGCGAACCGGAAGTGGGCGAAGACGATCGAGCGACCGCGGATCCGGTTCATCGGCCGTCCCCCGATCTTGGTGCTGAAGAAGGCGCGCGCCACGACCCCCTCGCGCGGGGCGGACAGCTTGGCCCCCCGCTGGGCCGGCGGGAGCGGCGGGCTCCCGCCCACCTCGGTGACCCGCACGAGGTAGCGGCCCGGGACCAGGGTCGGGGCGAGGCGCAGCCGCCGGGCGAACGCCCCCGGCTGCTTGGCCAGGAAGCGCCGCGTCACCAACGCCTTGCCGCGCCCGCTCGCGCGCAGCACCTGCACCCGCAGGAGCGCGGGCCGGCCGACCACGCCGCGCAGGTCCAGGCGTCCGCGCAGCCGGCTGGCCTTCCACCGTGGCTGCAGGAGCGCCTT
>DASSBX010000144.1:0-3742 GCA_035698305.1 Miltoncostaeaceae bacterium
GGAGCCGTAGTGGTTGACGTGCGCGATCGCGTCCTCGTACGAGTCGACGACCTTGACGGCCAGGATCAGCGCCAGGAACTCCTCCGCGAAGTCCTCGTCCGTGGCGGGCGTCGCGCCGTGCAGGAACGAGCCGGCCCGGGCGTCGGCGCGGAGCTCCACGCCGCCGAGGGCCGCCTCCACGGCGGGGAGGAACGCCGCCGCCACGTCGGCGTGTACGAGCAGCGTCTCCGCGGCGTTGCACACGCCGGGCCGCTGCACCTTGGCGTTGACGGTGATCTTCAGCGCCATGTCGAGGTCGGCGTCGGCGTGGACGTAGACGTGGTTGTTGCCCGACGCGGCGTAGATGACGGGCACCCGGGAGTGCTCCATCAGGAACGCCTTCAGCTCCTCGCCACCGCGCGGGATCACGAGGTCGACGGCCCCGGTCATCTGCACCAGGCGGCGCAGCTCCTCGCGGTCGGGGCCCAGCAGCGCCACCGCCCAGCGGGGGGCCTCCGCCTCGATCAGGGCGCCGGTGAGCACCTCGGCCAGGATGAGGTTGGAGCGGCTCGCCAGCCGGCTGCCGCGGAGGACCACCGCGTTGCCGCTCTTGACGCACAGGCTGACCGCGTCGACCGTGACGTTGGGGCGGCCCTCGTAGACGACGGCCACCACGCCGAGCGGCACCCGCCGGCGGACCAGCTCCAAGCCGTTCGGCAGCGTGCGGCCCATGTCGATGGTGCCGATCGGGTCGGGCAGGGCCGCGACGTCGCGGACGGCGCGCGCCATGTCGGCCACCCGGTCCTCGTCGAGCAGCAGGCGGTCGATGAGCGCCGGCGCCGACCGGCTGCGCTTGGCGGCCTCCACGTCCAGCCGGTTCTCGCGCAGGATCTCGTCGCCGCGGCGCTCGAGGGCGTCGGCCATCTCCAGCAGGATCGCGTCGCGACGGTGACCGGGGAGCTGCGCCAGCTCGCGGCGGGCACGGGCGACGTCGGCGACGACTCTCTCGAGGGTGGTCATGGGGTCGCGATTACACCACGGCGGCGGCCGCCTGGCCGCCGGTCCGCGGTTCTGCCAGCACGAACTCGTCCCGGTGGATCACCTGGGGGGCCGCGTCGGGGAGGCGCTCCCGCACCGCGTCCGACTTCAGGCCGGCGACCAGGCGCACCTCGTCGGCCGACATCGCCGAGATGCCCTTCCCCACCACGTCGCCGTCCCGGCCGGTCACCTCGACGGCGTCGCCCGCCGTGAACGACCCCTGGGCCGACACCACGCCGACCGCCAGCAGCGACGTCCCCCGCTCCCGCAGCGCGGTCGCGGCGCCGGAGTCCACCACCACCCGGCCGAGGGTGGGCTTCGCGTGGCGCAGCCACAGCTTGAACGCCGGCTCGGGCCGCGGGGACGCCGCGAAGCGGGTGCCGACGTGGCTGCCGGACGCGACCGCCGGGATCACCCCGTCGGCGGTGCCGGACGCGATGACGCAGGTCACGCCGCCGCCCGTCGCCATGCTCGCGGAGGCGACCTTGCTGGCGATGCCGCCGCGGCCGGCGGCGCTGGCGCCCATCTCCGCGAGCCGCACGTCGGCGGGGCGGGTGCCGGCCGCGACGTCGCCGATCAGGGCGGGGCCGCCGGGGCCCGGGCCGTAGAGCCCGTCGCGCTCCGTGAGCAGCAGAAGCCACGCGGCGCCCAGGAGGATCGCGACCTGGGCGGCCAGCACGTCGTTGTCGCCGAACGTCAGCTCGTCGGTGGCGGTGGTGTCGTTCTCGTTGATCACCGGCACCGCCCCCAGCTCGATGAGCCGCCTCAGCGTGACCCTTGCGTTGACGTACGAGCCCCTCGCCGCCAGGTCGCCGGAGGTGAGGAGCACCTGGGCCGGCACGATGCGGTGGGGGGCGAACGCCTCGGCGTATCGCTGGAACAGCACCCCCTGCCCCACGGCCGACGCGGCCTGCAGGTCGGGCAGCGCGCTCGGGCGCTCCCGGATGCCGAGGCGGCCGAGCCCCGCCGCGACGGCGCCGCTCGTGACGAGGACCGGGTGGTTGCCCTGGCGCCGCACGCGCACCAGGTCGCGCACGCGCGCCTCGAGCACCTCGTGGCGGAGCTCCCCGGAGGCGTCGACCAGCGTCGACGACCCCAGCTTCACCACGATGACGGCCACGTCAGGCCCCGCGCAGGGCGGCGACCACCCGGTCCCGGAGCGCGTCGACCCCGCGGCCGGTGACGGTGTCGACGGCGACGTCGGCCTCCTCCACCGGCTCCCCCTCGTCGGCGCGGGTGGCGACCACGATCTCCTCGGCCCCCTCGCCCAGGTACGGCGCGATGCCCCCGCGGACCGCGGCGAGGCGGTCGCCGGCGGGCGCGGGGTCGGCGGCGTCGACGGCATGGAGCACCACCCGGGCGCGCTCCAGCTGCTCCAGGTGGGCGTCGCGGCGGGCGGTTCCGTCGGCGGCGACGCCGGGCAGGTCGGCGACCAGGTAGAGGTTGGCGTCCTCGTCCTCCAGGGGACCGAAGGCGGGCTCGCGGGTGGACTGCGGGTACGGCGCGACGGTGGCGGCGGCGCCGGTCAGGGCGACGAGCAGGGCGCTCTTGCCGGCGTTGGGCAGCCCCACGATCCCGACGTCCACGGGCAGCCGCAGCTCCAGCGTGAGCCACGCCTCCTCGCCGGGCGCCCCGGGCGTGGTGTTCCGCGGCGCCTGGCGGGTGGACGAGCGGAACGCCCGGTTGCCGACGCCGCCGTCGCCGCCGCGCGCGACGGGGACCTGATCGCCGGGGACGGCGAGCTCGGCGATGACGTGGCCGTCGCGGAGCACGCGCGTGCCGGGCGGCACCTCCACCAGCAGGTCGTCGCCGCTGCGCCCGTGGCGGGCCTTGCCCTCCCCGTGGCCGCCGTTCGCCGCGCGGTGGTGCACGGCGTGGCGGAAGCGCGACAGGTCGGTCACCCGCGGGTCGGCGACGAGCACGACCCCGCCGCCCCGGCCGCCGTTGCCGCCGTCGGGACCGCCCCTCGGGATCTTCGGCTCGCGGCGGAACGACATGCAGCCGTTGCCGCCGTGGCCGCCCTCGACGTTGATCTGGACCTTGTCCGTGAAGGGCATGGCCCCTCCCGGCCCCGCCCACCTGCCGTCAGACGGCGGCGGTCTCCTCGGGGTGCACGAAGATGCGTCGGCCCTTGCGGCCGCTGGTGAACTCGACCCGCCCGGTGACCGTCGCGAAGATCGTGTGGTCGCGGCCGATGCCGGCGCCGTCGGCCGGGCTGAACCGGGTGCCCCGCTGGCGGACGATGATGGAGCCCGCCGGGACGACCTGCCCGCCGAACACCTTCACGCCCAGCATCTTCGGCTTGCTGTCGCGACCGTTGCGGCTGGAGCCGCCACCCTTCTTGTGCGCCATCTGGTGGTCTCCCGCGCCTAGCCGGTGATGGAGTCGATCTTCACGCGCGTCTGCCGGGAGCGGTGGCCGCGGGTCTTCCGCTCGTTCCGCTTCGGCTTGTAGGTGAAGACCCGGATCTTCGCGCCGAGCAGGTGCTCCTCGACGGTCGCGTTGACCGTGCCGCCGTCCGCGATCCCGTCGCCGTCGCCGGTCGCGAGGACGCGCGGCTGGAAGCTCGCGCCCTCCTGCTCGGCCAGGCGGTCGACGACGATGCGCTCGCCCTCGCGAACGCGGTACTGCTTGCCCCCAAGGGCGATCACGGCGTAATCGGGCACGGGTCCTCAGTCCTCACGGGTTGACGCGCGACCGCGGATGTTAGCGATCAGGGCCCGCC
>DASSBX010000145.1:0-3434 GCA_035698305.1 Miltoncostaeaceae bacterium
CGTCCGGGGGAGGCGGATCGCGGTGAGGAACGCGCCCGCCCCGAGCGTCGCACGGCGGCGGGCCACCACCCGGGCCGTCCGTCCGCGCCGGGCGAGGAGTGCGACCTCGACCCGGCCGGCCCGCTCGGCGGTGCCCCGCACCCGGACCGTGCCCCGCACGCGGCTGCGGGTCCACGCCGACCGCACCCGCACGGACGTCACCGTGAGGCGCGGAGGGGGCGGTGGCGGCTCGACCGTCGCCGTCTGCGCCACCGACAGGCCGCCGCCAGCGGGGGAGGTGAACACGGTGACCTGGGCCGTGCCGGGAACGGCGACGTCGGCGGCCGGGAGCTGGGCAGTCAGGCGGCCGCCGCTCACGTACGTGGTCGGCCGGTCCGCCCCGTTCCAGCGGACGACCGAGCGGAGCATGAATCCGGTGCCGTCCACGGTGAGCGTCGCGCCTGGGGAGCCGGCGACGGGCCGCGAGAGCCCCGTGACGAGCGGGACCGGGGCGATCGCCTGCCAGTCGGGGTCGGTGTCGTGGACGCCCGCCGCCGTGAGCGTGTCGCGGATCTCGACGCTCCCGTCGCTGAACATGACGTAGAGCTCGAAGTTCCCGTCGCGGAAGCTGCTGAAGGCGATGCGGCTGCCGTCGGGCGAGACCGCCGGCTCGGCGTCGGCGACGCCGGGGGCGTCGGCGAGCGGCACGAGGCCCGACCCGTCGGGGGCGGCGCTCCAGATCTCGTCGCCCACGGAGCGGTCGAAGGCGAGGCGCGACCCGTCCGGGAACCAGTTGGGCCGGTTCGCGTCCGGAACGATCTGGACGGCGGCCCCGCCGCCGGCACCCATCAGCGAGATGCCCGACCCGCCCGCGAAGTGGCGCCAGGCGATGCGCGCGCCGTCGGGGGACCACGCCGGCGCGGCGTTGATGTCGGCGTTGGACGTGAGCGGCGCCGGCGCGCTGCCGTTCGCGTTCATGACCACCAGCTGGCCGGTCGCGTCGTTGAGGCCGCGGAAGACGATGCGCGCGCCGTCCGGCGACCACGCCGGCTCCGTCTCGTTGACGGGCGAGGTCGTCAGGCGGGTCTGCCCCGTCCCGTCCGCGTTCATCACCCAGATGTCCCCGGAGGCGCCGTCGCGGTCGGCCGAGAATGCGATCCTGGTGCCGTCGGGCGACCAGGCGGGGTCGGCGCCGCCGGCGGTGGTGAGCGGCTGCTCGTTGCCCGTGCCGTCGTTCTTGACCCAGATCTCGCCGCCCCGCTCGTACGCGATCCTCCCGTTGAGGCCGGGGAAGGCCGCCTGGGCGGCGGGGGCGGCGGCGAGCGTGCACAGCAGCAGGGCCGCGGCGACCGCTCTGCCGCCGGAGGTCAGATCAGCCCCTCCCTGACCGCCTGCGCGACCGCCTGCGACCGGGTGCGGACGTTCAGCTTCGTCACCACGTCGTGGATGACGTTCTTGATCGTCCGCTCGCTGTAGCGGAGCTGGACGGCCACCTCGCGGATGGGGAGCCCCTCCGCCACGAGCCGCAGCACCTGCTGCTCGCGCGCGTTGAGCCGGGTGAGCGACAGGCCGCGGGGCTCCAGCACGTCCTGGGATGCCCGCGAGATGCCGCGGAGCAGCGTGCCGAGCAGCTCCGGGGCCATCACGCCCGCCCCGGTGGCGGCCGCGTTCACCGCCGCGATGAGCGACTCGGGGGTGAGGGCGTCCTTGGAGACGTAGCCCATGGAGCCGGCCGCGACGACCGCCACCACCTCGCCCTCGTCGTCGCCGCTGGCGCAGACCAGGACCCGTGCGCCGGTGGCCTCCCGCACGTTCCGGATGAACTCCAGGCCGCCGCTCACGGCGTGGTCGAGCACCACGACGTCGGCCTCCTGCAGACCGGGGTGCTGCCACGCCTCGGCGACGCTGCCCGCGTCGCCCACGCCGTCGATCCCGTCGGCGGTCTCGAGGCATGACGTCAGCCCCCGGCGGTAGATCTGATGCGCATCAAGGACGAAGACCTTCACGCGGTCGCCTCGCTGGGTGGAACAGCCGTCACGCCCTTCGCTCCCCCTTCGCGCGCGAATATAGTTCTGAGCGAACCTGCGTCGCCACCCCCCGAAAGACGGGCATGGGTCTCGTCGTCACCACCAACGCATCGATCCTCTGCGCCCACGGCGGCCGGGTGACGCTCACGCCGCGGCAGACCACGGTCACGATCCAGGGCGCGCCGGTGCTGCGCGAGACCGACCTGATCGGGGCCCCCATCCTGGGTTGCGCGCAGGTGCCGTCCGTCTCGACGAAGCCGTGCACGACCGTCGTGTCGGTCATGCCGGGGGGCAGCGCGCCCACCGTCGCCGCCGGGGGGATGCCGGTGCACACGATGTCGCTGACGGGGATGACCGACGGCGTGCCGCCCGGCACCGTCCAGGTCGTCTCGGCGGGGCAGACGACGGTCCAGGCGTGACCGGGCGGGGGCGCTAGTGCCCCGGGCCGGGGAGCGCATCGGCCGCTTCGAGGTCGTCCGCGAGATCGGGCGCGGCGGGATGGCGGTGGTGTACCTGGCCCGCCAGACGGACCTCGACCGCGACGTCGCCCTGAAGCAGCTGGGGGCGTTCCACGCGACCGACCCGGCGGCCGCGGCGCGCTTCCTGCAGGAGTCGCGCATCACCGGGTCGCTGGGGCACCCGAACATCGTGACGGTGCACGAGTACCTGCAGCACGACGACGGCACCCCCTACATCGCGATGGAGTACCTGGAGCGCGGCTCGCTGCGGCCCATGGTGCGCACGCTGTCGGTCGCCCAGTTCGCGGGCGTCATGGAGGGCGTGCTGGCGGCGCTGTCGCACGCGGCCGAGCAGGGCATCGTGCACCGCGACCTGAAGCCCGAGAACCTGATGCTCACCCGCGCCGGCACGGTGAAGGTGGCCGACTTCGGGATCGCCAAGGCCGTCAACATGGTCCAGACGAGCTTCGCCACCGCGACGGGGACGACGGTCGGGACGCCGGCGTACATGTCCCCCGAGCAGGCGATGGCGAAGAACGTGGGGCCCTCGACCGACCTCTACGCGGTGGGCGTGATGGCGTACGAGATGCTCGTCGGCCGGGTCCCGTACAACGCCGACACGCCGGTCGCCGTGCTGCTCCAGCACGTGAACGAGCCGCTGCCGAGCCCGCGGGAGGCGAAACCCGACCTCGACCCCCAGCTGGCGGCGTGGCTCGAGTCGATGCTCTCCAAGACGCCCGATGGCCGGCCCGAGGACGCGGCCGCCGCGTGGGACCAGCTCGAGGGGATCGTCATCGGGGTCCTCGGGCCCCGCTGGCGGCGGGACGCCCGCCTGCTGGCGCAGGGCGCGCCGGCGGTGGCCGAGCCCCTGACGCCGGCGCCCTTCGAGAGCGTCCAGTCACCCGCCACCCCGCCGCCCGGCGGCGCCCCCGCCGTGGCCGCCGCGCCGCCCGCCGCCACCGAGCTGCCG
>DASSBX010000146.1:0-8365 GCA_035698305.1 Miltoncostaeaceae bacterium
GCCCTGCGCGCACGGGCAGGCGTTCATGCCCTGGGCGGTGACGCCCACGATCCGCCGGCTCGCCGCCCCGTCGGCCACCGCCACGCCGATCAGCCCGTACATCTCCTGGGTGGCGATGTCCGTGACGGGGGTGCGCTTCTCCACCGGGTAGCTGGCGTTGATGGTGACCTCGCTGCGGAGCGCTCGCTGGCGCTCCACGATCCGCTGGGCGATGTGTTCCCCCAGCACCTCGATGCGGAGCGCCTCGCCGATCACCACCTCGTCGATCGCCTCGTTCACCGTCTCCTCGAAGCGCGACATGTGCACGCCCTTCTGGTCCGGCCCGAGGTCGCAGAAGCACGCGATCTCGGCGTGGAACAGCCGTTCCTCACGGTTGTGGCGGATACGGATCGCCTTGGCCGAGCGGGTCACCCCCGCGCCGGTGAGGCTGATTGCCGCCGCCGGACGCGACCCCTGAAGGTCCTCCGCGGTGATGCGCCGGGTGGTGCTCATCGTGGTGCTCCGCCTTGTCGTGGATTCTGCCGAGCTTGCGTGATTGTGACGTACCCGGACGGCCCGGGCCGCCGGGTCGCGCCGGTATGATGGATCGAGCTCCCGTCCGCTCCCCCGAGGAAGGACCGCGAGACCGTGTCGACCACACCTGCCCGTGGCGCCGTCGAGATCGCACTGCCGGACGTGGAGGAGATGCGGGCGCTCGCGACCGACGGCCGCGAGAAGGGCTTCCTGACGTACGACGAGATCGTCGGGGCGCTCCAGGACGCGGACGTCTCGAAGGAGCAGGTCGAGGACTTCTACTCCCACCTGATGGAGGTGGGCGTCGAGGTGCTGGACGCCGACGGCGAGGCCATCGCCACCACCGCGTCGGCGCGCTCGGAGCGCCGAGCCGAGCTCGACCTGACGGTCGAGCCGAGCCTCGACAGCCTGCGCCTGTACCTCCGCGAGATCGGGCGGGTGCCGCTGCTGACCGCCGGCCAGGAGGTGGCGCTCGCCAAGCGCATCGAGCGCGGCGACCTGACCGCCAAGGCCGAGATGGTCGAGGCCAACCTGCGGCTCGTGGTCTCGATCGCGCAGGGCTACCTGGGCCGCGGCCTGTCGTTCCTGGACCTCATCCAGGAGGGGAGCCTCGGGCTCATCCGCGCGGTCGAGAAGTTCGACTACCGGCGCGGCTACAAGTTCTCGACGTACGCCACGTGGTGGATCCGCCAGGCGGTGACGCGCGCGATCGCCGACAAGGCGCGCACCATCCGCATCCCCGTCCACATGGTCGAGAAGCTCAACAAGGTGGTCCACCTGGAGCGCCAGCTCGTGCAGCGCCTCGGCCGCGAGCCGCGGCCGGAGGAGATCGCCGAGGAGCTGCGGATGAGCCCGGACGAGGTCCGCGAGATCCTGCGGATGGCGCAGCTGCCGGTGAGCCTCGAGAAGCCGATCGGCGAGGAGGAGGAGTCGGAGCTCGGCGACTTCGTGGAGGACGAGGCCGCCGCGTCGCCGTTCGACGAGGCCTCCACCAACCTCCGCCGCGTCGACATCATCCGCGCCCTCGAGGCGCTGCCCGACCGCGAGCGGCGCGTGATCGAGCTGCGGTTCGGCCTGCTCGGCGAGCAGCCGCGGACCCTGGAGGAGGTGGGTCGCGCCTTCGGCGTCACCCGCGAGCGGATCCGTCAGATCGAGAACAACACCCTCAAGAAGCTCGAGGCGCTCCCGGAGGCGCAGGCGCTCCGCGACTCGGCGTAGCGTCGCCGTCGTCCGGCATCCGCCGGAGGGTGGCCATGAAGCGGTAGCCGACCCCGTGGAGGGTCTGGATGTAGGTGTACGCGCCGGGCACCTCGTCGATCTTGCGGCGCAGCCGGCGCACCAGCACGTCGACCGAACGGTCGCCGTGGCCGCGCTCGGCGCCCCAGACGCGGCGGAAGATCGCGTCGCGCGACAGCGCCCGCTCGCGCCCCTCCGCGAGCGTCCACAGCAGCTTGAACTCGAGGGGGGTCAGGGCGGCCGGGACGCCGGCGACGGTCACCTCCATCCGCTCCGGGTCGATCCGCAGCTCCCCGTCCATCAGCGGCACGCGCTCGGCGTGGGCGCTCTCGACCGCCGCCCGGCGGAGCGCCGCCGTCACGCGGGCGAGCAGCTCGCGCATCGAGAACGGCTTGGCCATCACGTCGTCGGCGCCGATCGACAGCACCTCCACGCGGTCGTGCTCGTTGGTGCGGGCGGTGACCACGATGATCGGAAGCCGCGGCGCCCAGGTCCGCACCTCGCGGATCACGTGCCAGCCGTCGGTGCCCGGGAGCATCAGGTCGAGCACCACGGCGTCAGGCGGCCGTGACCGCAGGCTGCGCAGGCCGGCGAGGCCGTCGTTGGCCACCACGGCCTCGATCCCGGCGGCCCGCATGTGGAACGCCATCGCCTCGGCTGTGCTCTCGTCGTCCTCGACGATCAGCACGCGCGCCGGCGTGCGCGACGCGTTTGGGGTCGTGGCGGCGACCATCGCCCGCCCATCCTCCCCGCCGCCGCGTGACGAACCTGTGAAACGCCGGTGAAGGCCGGAGAACGCCGGCCCCCGGGTCATCCGCCGGCGGCCCGATCCTCCCACTCGTCGAGGATCGGCTTCGCCACCTCCAGGGCGGTCCACGACGCCGGGAAGCCCGCGAGGCCGGCGACGGCGATCAGCACCTCGCGCACCTCCTCCGGCGTCACCCCGGCCCCCAGCGCGCCGCGGATGTGCCAGCCCAGTTGCGGCTCGGCGCGCAGGGTGGCGGTGATCGCCATGGCGACGATCGCGCGATCCCTCCGGCTCAGGCCCGGGCGGGCCCACAGGTCGGCGAACGCGAACGCGGAGGTCAGCTCCTCCATGTCCGGGCTCACCGACCGCCAGCGCTCGATCACGCCCTCGCCCAGGTGCATCTCCGCGTACTCGCGCCCGCGGTCCAGGCGGTCGTCCCCGGTCGGCTCGCTCATCGGTCGTCCTCCTCGGTGGTCGTGGCCGCCACCAGGGGGCGCGCGGGCCGGCGCAGCGGGGTGAGGGCCTCCGCGATCCGCTCCCGGTAGCGCTCGTACTGCGGCGGCAGCTTCAGCGCCTGGCCCAGCTCGGACGGCTGCTCGTCCACGGCGAACCCGGGGCTCGGCGTGGCGAGCTCGAACAGCACCCCGCCCGGCTCGCGGAAGTAGATGGACTGGAAGTACTGGCGGTCGATCACCTCGGTCGGGCGCATCCCCGCCTCGCGGGCGCGGCCGCCCCAGCCCTCGTGCTCCCCGTCGGGGGCCGTCCACGCGACGTGGTGCACGGTCCCGGCGCCGGGGACCCCGCGGTCGGCGGGGGTCTCGTCCAGCAGGTACAGGCCGCGGCGGTCGGCGCCGGCCGTCGTGAAGCGGCCCATGCCCTCGTCCGCGAAGCCCATGCGCCCCAGCATGTCGCGGGTGGCGTCGGGCGCCGCGGTGTGGGCGCGGACGCCGGCGATGCCGGTGATGGCGTGCTCGGCGGGGATGCCGGCGGCGACGGCCGCGCGGTGCGCGCCGTCATCCGGCCCGTGGACCACGAACTCGAGCCCGAGGCCCTCCGGATCCGACGACAGCAGGGCGCCGTCGACGCGCTCCACGGGACGGCCGGCGTCCCCGAGCCGGTCGGCCCAGAACGCCAGCGAGGCCTCCGAGGGCACGCGGAACAGGATCCGCGAGATCATCCCGGCCCCCGCGACGCCGTCCGCCGCCCCGCGGATCTCGAAGAAGGTGAGGATGCTGCCGGGGCTGCCGGTCTCGTCCCCGAAGTAGAGGTGGTACATGTCCGGCGCGTCGAAGTTGACGGTCGTCTTCACGAGCCGCAGGCCCAGCACCCCGGAGTGGAAGTCGATGGCGCGCTGCGCGTCGGCGCTGATCGCGGTGACGTGGTGGATGCCGTCGAGGCCCATGGTGGCCGCTCCCTGCTAAGTTAGTTGCATGTGCAAGAACAAGGGTAGTTGACGATGCAAGTAAACGTCAAGTCCGAGCCGGCCCGGGGGGCCGGTGGTACCCCGCTGACGGAGCTGGAGCTCGGCGCCTGGCGGGGGATGCTCGTGGCGCACGCGGCGCTCACCCGGCGTCTCGACGCCGACCTGCGGGCGCGTCACGGGATCCCCCTGAGCACCTACGAGGCGCTGATGCTGCTGGGCACGTCGCCCGGCGGGCGCCTGCGGGTGTCGGAGCTGTCGCGCGGGGCGCTGCTGTCGATCAGCGGGATGAGCCGGATGATCGACCGCCTGGAGCGCGACGGCCTGGTGCGCCGCGAGGCGTGCGCGGAGGACGGCCGCGGCGCGGAGGTCGCGCTCACCGACGCCGGCCGGGAGCTGCTCGCCGCCGCCCGGGCCGGCCACCTGCGCGCCGTGCGGGAGGCGTTCCTCGAGCACTTCGACGACGACGAGCTGGCCGCCCTCGCCGACGCGTGGCGGCGCGTGACGCCCCCGGACGAGACCTGACCCCCCCGCCCGGCGCCACGCGCCGTCCGGGCGGCCGGCCGCGATCAGGGGCGGGCGCGCCGGCGCCGGAGGATCTCGGGGCCCGTCGTCACGGACCGGCGAGCGTGTCGTACGGCGCGGGCGGCACCGACCCGGCCCGCCGCTCCTCCTCCTCGGCCTGGCGGCGGAGCGTGCCGAACCCGACGCCCTCCGCGATCAGGAACAGGAAGCCGACGGCCACGCCGACGATCGCCTCGGTCGCCTGGAGCACCACGGAGAAGGCCAGCGCCTCGGCGGCGGGCACGCCGTACGACGCCGTCAGCGGCACCACCGCCGCCGCCTGGAACAGCACCAGGTTCCCCGGCAGCACCGGGAACGCCTGCGCCAGGGTCACCGTCACCAGCAGCAGCCCGGCGCCGCCCCAGCCCACGCGCTCCAGGCCGAACGCCCACAGCGTGAAGTAGATCCCCGTCCACTGGGCGAGCCACGTCAGCAGGCTCGCGCCCACCACCAGGCTCATCTGGCGCGGGTCGCGCAGCCCCAGGTGGCTCTCGCGCACCGCGCCCCACAGGCGCGACACCGCCCGCCGCGCCCGCGCCCACAGCGTCCCCGTGTTCAGCCACGGCGGCAGCGTCTTGCCGGGGCCCGACAGGAGGGCGATCACGGTGATCGCCAGGCAGCCGACGCCCAGCACGATCGACGCGAACCACGCGTACGACGGCAGCGGCAGGAACAGCCCGATCGCCACCACCAGCCCGACCCAGGTGATCGTGGAGACGAGGTTCTCGGCCACCACCGTGCCGAGCAGGGTGGTGGTGGGCGGGCGTTCGCCGCGGCGCTCCATCCGCCGCCGCAGCAGCATCACCTTCACGATCTCGCCGAGGCGCGCGGCGAGCACCGTGTTGAACAGGAAGCCGATGAACAGCGGCGGCAGTATGTCGCGATACCGGGTGCGATGGCGCACGCTCGGGAGCGCGTCGACGACGCCCTTCCAGGCCAGCCCCTTGAACCCCACGGACGCGAAGTTGGCGAGGATCGCGACGATCAGGAAGCCCCACGAGCTGATCGTGAACGCGTCGCGGACCGCCCCCAGATCGATCTTCCACGCCGCGACGGCGCCCACCGCCGCGATCACGACGATCTTCACCCACGGGCTGCTCAGCCGGCGCGTCGCCCGGCGGAGGCGGTGGGCGGTGGTGTTGGTCGTCACCCCGCCGCCAGCAGCGCGTCGAGGGTCACGAGCTCCAGGTCCCGCGCGCGGGCGCCCCGGCAGATGTCGGCGATGGCGTCGGCCGTCTGCGGGCGCGGGCGCTCCGGCGCCCAGCCGTCGGCGTCGTGCAGCAGCAGGATCGTCCCCGGCTCCAGCGCGCGGGCGGCGCGGCGGGCGATGGCGGCGGCCCCCGGCTCCGCCGAGTCGAACACCCCCCGCGTCCAGGCCGCCACACGGTAGCCGGCCCGGCGGGCGGCGAGCGCGGTGGCGGGCCCGCGGAAGCCGTGGGGCGCGCGGAACAGCCGGCTCATCGCGTCCGGCCCCGCCGCCGCGGCGACCGCCGCCTCGCAGCGGGCCAGCTGGTCGCGCACGTGCGCGGCGCCGCGGAAGATCAGGATCCCGTGGTCGTAGCCGTGGTTCGCGATCTGGTGACCCTCGTCGGCGATCCGGCGCACCAGCTCCGGGTGCCGCTCGGCCTGGCGGCCCAGCACGAAGAACGTGCCGCGCACGCCCTCGCGCGCGAGGGCGTCGAGCACGTCGGGGGTGGAGGGGCCGGGGCCGTCGTCGAACGTCAGGGCCGCCCGCGGGCGGTCGGACGGGCCCCGCGACAATGTGCGCCCGAACGCCGGGTTGCGCGGGTGGAACGCGGCGACGCCGACGGCCGCCGCGACGGCGAGCACGGCGGCGCCCGCCACGGGCCGGCGGCGCGCGATCGCGGCCGCCCCGAGCAGCGCTCCTGCGCCCGCCCACGTGGCGCGGCGCACCGCCTGGGCCTTTCGCATCGGAGGGGTCATCGGTCGGAGGCGCAGGTCCAGCCCGCGCCGGCCGATGCTACCGCAGACCCCCGCAGAGACGGTCTCTTGGCACACTCCTGACGAGAGTGCCAAGCCCGTTCGGGCCTCGGCTATAATCGGCCGCGGCCCAGCCCCCGCGGCCAGCCGGCCGGCCGAACCGTCATCGAGGTGTGTGCGTGCCGATCTACCAGTACCGCTGCGTCAACGGGCATGAGTTCGAGGTGATGCAGCGCATGTCCGAGGACGCGCTGGACACGTGCGAGGTGTGCGGCGCGGTGGCCTCGCGCGTGCTCTTCGCGCCGGCGATCCACTTCAAGGGCTCCGGCTTCCACAACACCGACTACGGCACCCGCCGCAGGCCCGTCGCCGAGGACGGCGCCTCCGGGGGCGGCGGCTCCGAGGGCGGCTCGTCGAACGGCGCCGCGAAGACCGACTCCGGCGCGTCGTCGTCGGGCGGCGACTCGGGCGCGAAGTCGTCCGGCAAGACCGTGGGGCTCGACAAGGTCTAGCGCCCGGGCGTCCGCGGCCGCGCCGGGACGCCCCCTAGTCCGACCGCACGAACCGCTCGATCTCGCGCTCGTTCAGGTCGGGGTCGCTCTGCACGATGAAGTCGATCCCGTCGATGGTCTCCGGCGTCCCCGTCAGGAGGCTCCGGTCGCCCGGGCGCTGGTCCAGGCGGGCCTGCAGCCAGCCCATCTTGACCATGTCCATCGTGCCGATGTCGGTGCCGATGTTGCGCACCACGCCGGCGCCCTGCCACGGCGCGCGCCACAGGTTGGAGAACGAGAGCACCTTGCTCTTCATCCCCGCCACCACCGCCTGCTGGCGCAGCGCCCGGTTCAGGTCGCCGTCGCACTTGCGCACGCGGGCGAAGACCAGCGCCTGCTGCCCGTCCAGCGACTGGCGGCCGGCCGGGAAGCTCACCCGCCGGCCCGCCTCGTAGGGGCAGTCGACGAGGGCGCTCGGGTTGTTGACCGTCACCCCGCCCAGCGCGTCCACCATCTTGGGGAAGCCGTTGAACTTGATGACCATGATGTGGTGGATGGGCAGCCCGGTCAGGCGCTTCACCGCCCGGATCATCCCGGCCTGGCCGAAGAAGAAGAACGCCGCGTTGATCTTCTGCGTCCCGTAGACGGGCAGGTCGACGCGCCAGTCGCGCGGGATCGACAGGTACTTGATGCGGCCCGAATCCGGGTCGGTGCGCATGATCAGGATGGTGTCGGCGCGGCTCCGGGTCTTCCCCTTGCGCGCGTCCACCCCCAGGACCAGCGTGTTCTGGGGCGTGCCGAGCATGCCGCCGGACGGTTTGTCGAGCGCCGCCCGCGCGGAGTCGGTGACCTTGTCGTTCGCCTCGGCGACGGCGCCGTTCAGCGCCATGTAGCCGAACCCGGCCCATACGACGATCCCGACCACCAGCAGGATGGCGATGCGGCCGATCCATCCGGCGGGGCCCAGGCCGCGCAGCGACCACCATCGGCGCCCCTCGCGCCGCAGCGCGCGGCGCTGGGCGCGCTCCAGCCGCCCGGGCCTCGGGGACCGGGGCGGTGCGGCGGGCGCGCCGTCGCGGCCGCGGCCGGGCGGGGCGGGTGGCGACGCGACCCCCGACGCCCGCGCCGTCATCTGGCGCAGCTCGTCCAGTCCGTCGCGGTCGTCGCCGTCCGCGCCACGGACGCGATACCGCCGGTAGGGCTTGGTGGTCCGGCTCATCGGCGGCCGATGGTAGCGTCAGCCGCGCCTGGGGCCGACGAAGACGGGGGAGGCGCCGCCGTGAGCCGCGCGGGAGGCCTGGTGGTGGTGGGGACCCCGATCGGGAACCTCGAGGACCTGAGCCCGCGGGCGGCGGCCTGCCTGCGCGACGCCGACGTCGTCGCCTGTGAGGACACGCGTCGCACGGCCGTGCTCCTTCGCCACGCCGGCGCCGACTCCCGCATGGTGCCGTT
>DASSBX010000147.1:0-3332 GCA_035698305.1 Miltoncostaeaceae bacterium
GCCAGCACGGCGGCGTGGTCGAGACCGCGGCGGGACGGGTCGGGATCGGCCGCCTGGAGGGTCAGCCCGGCCGCGACGGCCCCCGCGGCGAGCGCCGCGCAGGACCACGCTGCGAGCAGGGGCCGGCGCACGGCGCGACCATCCCACAGCCGGGGCCCGCGCGGATCCGTGCCACCACTGGCCTCGACCGCGCCGGAATCCCGCGCGCGGGTCGCCCGCGACGCCCGTTGCGTGGGGCTATGTTCGCTCGGCTTGGCGAACACTGTTCGCCGAACCGGGAGGTTGCGTCGTGCGCGTCCATCTCACCGCCCCCCGGGGCCGCGCCGCCAGAGGTGCGCTCGCGGCCGCGCTGCTCGGGTCGGCGATCGCCCTGGCAGCGGCGACGGGCGCGACGTGGCCGTGGGTGGTCGCCGGCGCGGCCGGGCCCGACGTCGCGCTGTCCCTCGGGATCGGCCGCGGCCTGGAGCGGGGGCAGCTGCACCCGCGGGCGGTCCCGCTCGACAACGCCCTGCACCACCCCGCCGGTCCGGTCACCGTGCTCGCCCTCTGCGCCGCCGGGGTCCTGGGCGCCGGCCCCGCGGCGGGGGCGCTCGCCTGGGGCGCGCACATCCTCATGGACCGCGCCGCCGGCTACGGGCTCCGCACCCGCGATGGCCTCCAGCGCGCCTGAGCTCACCGCCCGCGGCCGCCAACTGGTGGCCGCGGCGCGCGACCTCCTGGAGGAGGGGGGCCCCGAGGCGCTCACGATGCGGACGCTCGCGGCCCGCGTCGGCATCCGGGCGCCGTCGATCTACAAGCACCTGCGCGACAAGGAGGAGCTCGAGGCGGCCGTCGTCGCCGACGGCCTCGGCGAGTTCGCCGACGCGTGCGAGGCGGCGGTCGACGGCGCCGGCGACCCGCTCGCCGCGTTCGGCGTCGCCTACCGCGGCTTTGCGCGCGCGCACCCGCACCTCTACCGCCTCATCAACGACCGGCCGCTCCCCCGCGACCGGTTGCCGGCCGGGCTCGAGGCCCGCGCGGCGGCGCCGCTCCTGGCGGCGGTCGGGGGCGACCCGGATCGCGCGCGGGCCACGTGGGCGTTCGCCCACGGGATGGTGATGCTGGAGCTCACCGACCGCTTCCCCGCCGGCGCCGACCTGGACGCGGCGTGGCGCGTCGGCCTGGCGGGGCGCTGAGGGTGACGGCCCCCGAACGCGCGTCGCCCCCGGGCGGGAGGCCCGGGGGCGACGGGGCACCGCGGAGCGCCGCGCCGGCTAGTGACTCATCGTGCCCTTCGCGTGCTCGGTCCGGAGGAGGCCGACGGCTCCCTTGGTCGCGTTGGTGAAGTCGTGGGTGACGAAGGGGTAGACCCCCTCCTCGTCGAGCCTGAACTCGGCGACGGCTCCCTGCGAGGCCGACAGGTTGAGGGTCTGGTTGCCGACCGACAGGTTCTCGGGGTGGATCCCGTCGATCCAGGCGCGGTCGAAGATCGTGCCGACCACGTGGAAGGCGCTCCAGGTGTTCGGGCCGGCCGCGAGGAGGAAGACGCGGATCTGCTCGTCCTTCTTCACCGTGATCGGCTCGTCCTTGTACTGGCCGGCGTAGCCGTTGAAGGCGACCACGTCGGGGATCCCTGACATGAGCTTCGCGTCGTCGGCCGGCATCCCGGGGGTGTCGGAGACGTAGAACTCGGACTGGACGAGGGCGAGCTCACGGTCCACCGGGGGCAGGCCACCCTCGGGCTCGACGATGATCATCCCGTACATGCCGTTGGCGAGGTGGTGGACGACCGGCGCGGTCCCGCAGTGGTACATGAACACGCCGGGGGTGGTGGCGCGGAACTCGAACGTGAAGCTCTCGCCGGGGCCGACGTCGCGGAAGGCCCTGTTCGGGGCGATCCGGGCGGCGTGGAAGTCGATCGAGTGCGGCATCTTGGTCTTGTTGCGGATGGTCACGCGGACCAGGTCGCCGACCCGGACGCGGACGACGGGGCCCGGGACCTTGTCGTCGAAGGTCCACACCTTCACGACCTTGCCGGGGGCGATCTCGACGACCTTCTCGGTCATGTCCCAGTCGATGACCTGCACCGCGGCCGGCCGGTAGGCGGGCGCGGCGGCGTCCGAGACGTTCTTCGGGGCGTCGAGCTCGGCGGACGCGTTCGCGGGGGCCGGAGCGGCGGAGGTGGCGGCGGCGTGCTGCGCGTGCGCCTCGGACGTGGCCGCGGCGGCCGGCGCCGCGGCGGAGGCGGCGGCGGCGGACTCGTCGACGCTGCGGATCGCCGCGGTCATGCCGACCGCGGTGAGCGTGAACGCTGCGAGGGCCGCGGCGATGATCAGCCCGTGTCCCCGGTGCGTCTTGTGAGGTGTCCCCTGCTCGAACATGGCGCCCTTTCCTCCGTCCCTGGCCTTTTCTCTGCTGCTGTGCGTAATAAATCGCGCAGCGGGCCGGGTCGCATGGGAGGACGCCGCGGATCGCGCGACGGCCGGGCCACAGCCGTGATGCGGCAAACCCGCATCACGCGGGTGCGAGCGCTCCGCGGGGGCGGTCGGGGGGGCGTCCGGGCCGCCCGCGGCGCGGGCGCGGGCGGCGGTGCTCGCGCGGCACCCCGGAGATGGTCGGGTGCCGCGGACCGGGGCCCGAGGGCCCCGGGAGGGGCTACGTGCGGTCGCCCACCCGGAGGCGGTTCTCGGCGCGGCGGCGGGCCGACTCGGCCGCCACCCGCCGCACCTCGTCGTCGCCGGCCTCGGCCAGGTCGGCCTCGGCCCGCTCGAGCGCGGCGCGGGCCCGCTCGACGTCGATCTCGTCGGCCCTCTCCGCCTGCTCGGTCAGCACGAGGACGCGGTCCTCCTCCACCGAGACGTAGCCCTCGGTGGTGGCGTAGATCAGCTCGGTGTCGTCGAGCAGCTTGATGCGCACCTCGCCGTGGCGGAGGAACGCGATGAACGGGGTGTGGCGCGGCAGGATGCCGACCTCGCCCTCGACGCTCGGCGCGATGACCATGTACGCCAGGTCGTCGAAGACGGCCCCCTCGGGGGTGAGGAGCCGCACGCCGAGGCGCTTGCGCTCCTGGCCGATGGCGGTGCTCACCGGTTCTTCAGCTCCGCGGCCTTCTCGACGGCCTCGTCGATGCCGCCGACCAGGAAGAACGCCTCCTCCGGCAGGTCGTCGTGGCGGCCCTCGACGATCTCCTTGAAGCCGCGCACCGTCTCCGTCAGCGGGACGTACTTGCCGGGGGTGCCGGTGAAGGCCTCGGCGACGTGGAAGGGCTGGGACAGGAAGCGCTCGATGCGGCGGGCGCGGGACACCGCGAGCTTCTGCTCGTCGGTGAGCTCGTCCACGCCGAGGATCGCGAT
>DASSBX010000148.1:0-7572 GCA_035698305.1 Miltoncostaeaceae bacterium
ACGCCGAGGCGCGCGCCGGCGCACCCGGATCCGGACCCCGCGACGCCGGACCCGACCGACCCGGGCGCCCCGACGACCCCCGCCACCCCGGTGACCCCGGCTCCGGTGCCGCCCGTCGGGGCCGTCGTCGGCGACCCGGCCCCGGCGACGCCGGCGGCGCCCATACCGGGGGCGCGGGGTGACCAGACCCCCGCCGAGGAGCCGCCCCCCGTCGAGCCGCCCCCCGTCGAGACACCGCCCGTCGAGACACCGCCCGTCGAGACGCCTCCGGTCGAGATCCCGCCGGTTGAGGAGCCGCCGGTTGAGGAGCCGCCGGTCGAGGAGCCGCCGGTGGAGGAGCCGCCGGTCGAGGCCGAGCCGGGGCCCGCCGACCCCGTGACCTGCCCGCCCGGTTGGTTCCCCATCGGCGTCACGATCGGGCGCGACGGGCGGACGATCGTCCGGGTCTGCATCCCCGTCACCCCCGGCACGACCGGCCCCGCCGACCCGGGCCCGCCCGACCCCGCCGACCCGGCTCAGGCCGGCCAGGCTCCGGCCGACCCGACCAGGCCTCGCGTGTCGGCCGACCCCGCCGACCCGGCGGATCAGGCGACCCGGGCCCCCGCCACGGAGGCGACCGCGTCAGCCGCCACCACGCGCGCGGCGCCCATCCCCGAGCCGGCCGCTCCGCCGCCGACGGTCAGGGTCGTCACGCGCCCCGCCCCGGACCCGGCGCCGGCCGCCACGGGCGACCTCATCGGGGGCGTCCCCCCCGACGCTCCGCCGGGCTGAGCGCCGCACGGGCGACGGTTTCGTCTGGATGGGGTGATGCGCCCGGATCGGGAGGGGGCCTAGCGTTCCGTCCGCCGGACCGATCCAGCAGAGAGAGGACGCCCCGTGGCCCAGGACAGCCTGCCGTTTCCGCCGACCCCGTCGGCGAGCCGCGCCGGCCGGACCATGCAGGAATCGACCTATGTGAACCGGGTCCGGCCGCGGCGCCTGCCCGACGGCGCGCCGAACGTACTGATCGTGCTGATCGACGACGCGGGGCCGGGGCTGCCCGACACGTTCGGCGGCGAGGTGCGGACCGACACCCTGTCGCGCGTGTTCCACGGCGGCGTCGGCTTCAACCGGTTCCACACGACGGCGATGTGCTCCCCGACGCGGGCGTCCCTGCTGACCGGCCGCAACCACCACCGCATCGGCAACGGCCAGATCGCGGAGCTGGCGAACGACTGGGACGGCTACGCCGGGGAGATCCCGAAGAGCAGCGCACTCGCCGCCGAGGTGCTGAAGGACTACGGCTACTCGACCGGCGCGTGGGGCAAGTGGCACAACACGCCCGCGGTCGAGACCACGGCCGCCGGTCCGTTCCACAACTGGCCCAGCGAGCTCGGGTTCGAGTACTTCTACGGCTTCCTCGCCGGTGAGGCGTCCCAGTACGAGCCCAACCTGGTGCGCAACACCACGAGCGTGCTCCCCCCGCGGACGCCGGAGGAGGGCTACCACCTCAGCGAGGACCTCGCCGACGACGCGATCGGCTGGCTCCGCCGGCACCAGGCCTTCGAGCCCGACAAGCCGTTCTTCATGTACTGGGCGACCGGCTGCCTCCACGCCCCCCACCACATCTTCAGCGAGTGGGCCGACAAGTACGCCGGCCGGTTCGACGACGGCTGGGACGCGTACCGCGAGCGGGTCTTCGCGCGCGCCAAGGAGGCGGGCTGGATCCCCGCCGACGCCAGCCTCACCCCACGCGACCCTCAGATGCCGGCGTGGGACGACATCCCCGAGGAGCAGCGCCCGTTCCAGCGCCGGCTGATGGAGGTGGCGGCCGGCTACGCCGAGCACGCCGACGTGCAGGCCGGCCGCGTGATCGACGAGATCGAGCGCCTCGGCCTGGGCGAGGACACGCTGATCCTCTACATCTGGGGCGACAACGGCTCGTCCGGCGAGGGGCAGAACGGGACGATCAGCGAGCTGCTGGCCCAGAACGGCATCCCGACCACCGTCGACAGGCACATCGCGGCGCTCGAGGAGATGGGCGGCCTCGGCGTGCTCGGCACGCCCAAGGTCGACAACCAGTACCACGCCGGCTGGGCGTGGGCCGGCAGCACCCCCTACCCGGGGATGAAGCTGCTGGCGTCCGACCTCGGCGGCACGCGCAACCCGATGGTCATCCGGTGGCCGGCGAGGATCGCCCCCGACCCCGCGCCGCGCACCCAGTTCCACCACTGCAACGACGTCGTCCCCACCCTCTACGAGCTGATCGGGATCGAGCCGCCCCGCGTCGTCAACGGCGTGCAGCAGGACCCGATCGACGGCACCAGCTTCGCCTACGCGCTCGACGATCCCGACGCTCCCGGCCGGCTGATGACGCAGTACTTCGAGATCATGGGCAGCCGCGCGATCTACCACGACGGCTGGATGGCGTCGGCCACCGGGCCGCGCCTGCCGTGGGTCCCGGGCGCCCCGCCGGGGATCGCCGACTGGACGCCCGACCACGACGTGTGGCGGCTCTACCACCTCGACGAGGACTGGTCGCAGGCGCACGACCTCGCCGACCAGATGCCCGAGAAGCTCGCGCAGATGAAGGAGATGTTCGCCATCGAGGCGGCGCGCAACAGCGTCTACCCGGTCGGCGGCGGCCTGTGGATCCCCGTCTACCACCCGGAGCTGCGCGTCTCCACGCCCTACCGGGAGTGGAACTTCACCGGCGACATCACCCGGATGCCCGAGTTCTGCGCGCCCGCCCTCGGGAACCGCGCGAACCTGGTCACCATCGACGCCCACCTGCCCGAGAACGCGAACGGCGTGCTCTACGCCCTCGGCAGCTCCAGCGGGGGGCTCACGTGCTACCTCGACGACGGGCACCTCTGTTACGAGTACAACCTGTTCATCGTCATGCGGACCAAGATCCGCTCCGAGCGGCGCCTGCCCTCCGGTCCGGCGACCATCGCGATCGCCACCGAGTACGCCGAGGTCAAGCCCGGCGGCCCGCTGAACATCACGATGACGGTCGGAGGCGAGGAGGTGGCGTCGGGCGTCGTGCCGGTCAGCGCCCCGCTGCTGTTCACCGCCAACGACTGCCTCGACATCGGCACCTGCCTCGGCGGCCCCGTGTCGCTCGACTACTACGACCGCGCGCCCTTCCCCTTCGAGGGCACCATCGACGCGGTGAACGTCCGCTACACCGGCTAGCGCACCCATGGGGGCGCGGCGACGTGATCGCCCCGCGCCCCCATGGGTCACGGGTCAGTCGAACCGCGCCGGGAACTGGGCGACGATGCCGGCGGAGAGCATGTCGGCCATGTGCCGGATCTGGACCTCCACCCGGTCGAAGGCGCGGACGCCCGCGGCGTAGTCGCCGGTGAGCTCCGCGATCGCCTCCGTGGTGGTCAGACCGAGGTGGCGCCGCATCATCGCGCGCATCTCGGCGCGCGGCCACGCCGGGTTGGCGGCGGCCAGGAACCCCGCGATGCGGTCGGCGTTCGCCACCCAGCGGCGCTGCGCCGTCGCGACCGCGGCCGGGTCGCCGGACTTCGCGGCGACGAGCACGTCGACCGCGATCAGGATGTGCTCGCGCAGCAGAGTCGTGAGCCGCTTGCCGGCCGCGGCGCCGTAGACGCGCCCGACGGCCCGGCCGATGTCGGCCTGGTTGCGCAGCAGGCGCTTCTCGGTGGCGGGCAGGGAGGGGGAGCCGGCGGCGAAGTCGACGATCGCCAGGCGCGTCCAGAACACGTGCTCCTCCCAGAGCGCGCGCATGTTCTGCCGCAGGGCGACCTCGGCCGCGGGGACGGCGGGCCGCGCCGCCGGGGTCGCGTGGTGCGCGTCGGCCGCGGCGGGGGGCGGCCCGTGGCCGGCCACGCCGATCAGCAGGAGCATCGCCGCGAGGGCCGCGGCCGTCGCGATGGTCAGGGCGAGCATGCGCCGCCCACGTCGGTGGGACGTCATCGGAACCTCCAGTCGGGTGGTGGCGCGGGGGGAGCCTCCGTCCCCCCGCGCAGGTCCGTCAGCCGAGGCCGGCCCGCCGCTGTCGTGACTGCTTCGTGCCCCGGGCCGCGCAGGTCTTACGGGGTCGCTGTGTGACGGGCGTGACACGCGGGGCGTCGCGCGCGGGACGGAGCCCCGAGGCGATCGCGACGAGGGTGATGACACGAAGTCGCCACCCCTCACCGAGGAGCCCCCGATGACCCGCACCGCCCACAGCCTCCGCGTCTCCCGTCGTCTCGCCGCCGCCCTCGCGCTCACCGGCGCGATGGCCGTCGCCGGCCAGGCGATGGCCATCCCGGTGGACGACGACGACCCCCGTCCTCCCGCGAACTCCCGTCCGAGCGCCGCCCTCACCGCCACCCCGAACCCGGTGGTCGTGCCGCCCCAGCTGGTCGCCGCGCCCATCGCCTCCAACGCCCTGCCGCGCGACCTGGGCGACACCGTCATCCGGCTGGGCGCCACCGTCCAGTTCAGCGCCGCCGGCTCCACCGACCGCGACGGCGAGATCGTGAAGTACGAGTGGGACCTCGACGGCCGGCCCGGCTACGAGACGACCACCGCCACGCCACGCACCTCCGCCCGCTACTCGAGCGCCGGCACCATCACCACCCGCGTCCGGGTGACCGACGACGGCAACGCCACCGACGTCCAGACCCTCAGCCTCCGCGCCCACCGCGCCCCCGTCGCGAAGATCACCGGCAGGCAGGTCGCGGTGGTCGGCGACGGGCTGACGTTCACCAGCGCCTCCACCGACGACAACGGCATCGCGGCGCTCGAGTGGGACCTCGACGGCGACGGCACGTTCGAGCGCACCGGCGCCACGGTCGCCACCTCGTTCGGCACCGTCGGCCCGCACCCCGTCGTCCTGCGCGTCACCGACACCCTGGGCGCGCGCTCGACCGCCACGCTGCCGGTCCGCATCCACCGCGCCCCCACCGCCCTCGTCGTCACCGACCCTCAGGCGCCGGTGGTGAACCGGCCGGCCGTGCTCGACGGCTCCCGCTCCACCGACGACGGCGCGATCGCCCGGTACCAGTGGGACCTGGACGGCGACGGCACGTTCGAGACCGACACCGCCGCCGCCCCGCGCGCCACCCGCACGTTCACCGCCACCGGCCCCGCCACCGTGGGCCTGAAGGTGACCGACGGGGACGGCGCCACCGACCAGACGACCCTGAGGCTGAACGTGTCGGCCACCCCGGTCGCCACCATCGACCGCGTCGGCCCGCGCATCGCGCCCCTGGCGAGGACGCTGCGGATGTCGAAGAAGGGCCGGGTCGCCATCAAGGTGGCGTGCCCCGCCGGCGAGCAGATCTGCGCCGTCCGCGTCCAGCTCCGCGGCCTGAAGGGCGGGCTGAAGGGCCGCACCCTCGGGGCCGCCCGGGTGCAGCTGCAGGGCGGCCGCCGCGCCACCCTCTCGATCCCCCTCACGAAGCGGGCCGCGAAGGCCGTCGCGAGGAAGGCCGTGATGGGCCGGGTCGTCATCACCGGGACGGACGCCGGCGGCAACCGCGCCGTCACCCGCACCGCCGTCACCATCCGCCGTTAGGCGCCGACCCCCGCAGCGCGCACCTCGAGGGCCCCGCTCCGGCGGGGTCCTCGGCATGCGCGCGGCTCACGGCCGGCCCGGCGCGCAGCCCTCCGGCGCCCCCTCGCAGCATCCCTCCACGATCCGCCCGCACCGCGAGCACACAGCCTTGGCGCGGATGAAGACGAGCGGCGCGCCGCACAGGGGACAGCGGTCCATGGCTCGAGGGTAGCCGCGTCACCGGACGGGCAGGCCGCGGGTTCGGAAGTCCCCCGTCCGGGAACCACGGGCCCGCGATGGAGCGACCCGACACGCCGCGACTGCTCCGCGCCTACCTGGCCGACCACCAGCAGCTCCACCGCGCCGGACGCGAGCTGGCCCTGCGGGTGCGCGGCCGCGAGCCGGATGCCGAGCTGGCCGAGCTCCTCGACGACGTCGCCGGGGAGCTGCGCCGCCAGGAGCAGCTGGCGGGGGTCTTCCTGCGCCAGCTCGGCGCCGGGGAGCCGCACCTGCGGCTGGCGCTCGCCGTGCTGGCCGAGCGCATCGGCCGCCTGAAGCCCAACGGCCGCCTCTTCACCTCGTCTCCGCTCGCGCCGGTGTTCGAGCTGGAGGTGCTCGAATCGCTGCTCGAGATCAGCGCGCGGGCCTGGCGGGCGCTCGACCACGCCGGAGTGGTCGAAGGAGGGCTGGTGCAGCCGCGGATCGCCGCCTGCGAACGCCTGGCGCCGGCGCTGGAGCGTCACCGCCTCGCCGCCGCCCGGACGGCGCTGGTGCCGCTCGGGGGCGACGGATGAGCGGGCAGCCCGCGGAGGTCACGGCCGTCGAGCGGGGCCTGGCGCTGGGCGGCCGCGGCTGGGCGGCCCTCCGGTGGCCCGTCGGGATGGCCATCGCGACCTACCGGGTGCTGCGCCGGATCCCGGTGGAGCGGACCACGGAGACCCGGCCGGGCCGGGAGCCCCACCCGGTCGAGCGCGACGTCCCCGGCGACCCCGGCCCCGTCCAGCCGCGATCGCAGGGCTCCGGTGCGTCGTCCCGTCGCGCCTACCGGCTGCGGGTGCGGGGCGCCCGGCTCTCCCCGGAGGCGCTGATCTCGGCGATCGCCGTCGATCCCAACGTCGCGTCGCCGTTCGAGGTCGCCCGGTTCGTCAAGACGAAGGGCCTGCTCGGCGCGATGCGGCCCGGCGACGAGTACGTGGTGTGGATGCCGGGGCCGTGGAACGGGCCCGTCCGGGTGGCCGAGCGGACGCCCACGTCGGTCCTGCTGGCGACGCTGCAGGGCCACATGGAGGCGGGGCAGATCGAGTTCTCGGCGCGCCGCGACGGAGACGAGATCCTGCTGTCGATCGAGTCGTCGGCCCGCAGCGGCAGCCGCAAGTTCTGGTTCGTCTACGAGCCGCTCGTCATCGGCCGGGAGTTCCAGCTGCACATGTGGGTCCACTTCCTGATGCGCATGGCCCGCGTGTCGGGCGGCACGCCCGCCGGGCCGGCGGAGGTGGTGACGATCCGCTACCCGGACGATCGGGGGGAGCCGTCGCGCGCGGCGTCGCCGCGGGCGATGCGCGCGCTCGCGTCGCTGCCGAGCCGGACGCCCAACTTCACCAACGACGCCCTCGAGGCGCACGACCCCGCCGACGGGTGGCGGGTCGACGACCACGTCATCGCCCTGCCCGCCGAGTCGCCCGGGCCGCCCGAGGAGGGAGGGCCGTGGGAGGTCGCGGTCGACGTCCTCCGCGACTACGGGTTCGCCGACCCGTCCCTGATACGCGCCGTGTACTACCCCAGCCAGCCGCTGAAGGACCGCGACATGCTCCTGGAGGGGCGGTTCATGGGCCTGAGCTTCATGCTCGGCGTCCGCGTGGTGGGCACGGTGGACGAGACGACCGAGCTGGATGGGCGGCCGGCGCGCGTGTGGGGGTGGAGCTACGCGACCCTCCAGGGCCACCTGGAGATGGGGCGCCTCGACTACGCGGTGGTGAAGCTGTGCGACACCGGCGAGGTGCAGTTCCGGCTCCACGCCGTGTCGAAGCCCGCCACGATCCCCAACCCGGTCGTGCGGCTGGGGTTCCGAATCTTCG
>DASSBX010000149.1:0-8590 GCA_035698305.1 Miltoncostaeaceae bacterium
CCAGACGGCCACCAACACCAACGTGGTCCCGATCGCGGCGGCGCCGGCCGTCGCGGCCCAGGTCGTGCCCGTCAACGCCAACGTCCCGGTGTCCGTGCTCTCGGACGCGCCGTCCGGCGACGTGAGCCAGACCAATCGCGCGCTCGCCGACGGGACCGCCTCCAACACCGCGGCGTCCCAGCAGCAGGCGCCGGCGCTCGCGAAGGACGGCAAGGGCACGAAGGGCGCCGAGGGCGCCGGTGGCAGCCAGACGGCCACCAACACCAACGTGGTCCCGATCGCGGCGGCGCCGGCCGTCGCGGCCCAGGTCGTGCCCGTCAACGCCAACGTCCCCGTCTCCCTGTTCGCGCAGGGCGGCGACGAGGCCGACGGGAAGGGCCCGGCCGGCCCCCACCAGTCGAACGTCGCCGCCGCGGGCGGCGCGGCCTCCAACACGGCGGCCTCGGGCCAGTACGGCTCCGGCACGCAGACGGCCACCAACACGCAGGTCCTGCCGATCGCGCTCGCCCCGTCGATCGCCCCGCAGGTCCTGCCGATCAACGCCAACGTGCCGGTCACGGTGGGCAACCCCCTCGCGGTGCTGCCGCCGCTGCCGGTCGATCCGCTCGCGGTGCTGGCGAACCCGGTCGGCACGGTGACGGGCCTGCTGCCGCCGCTGCCGGTGAACCCGGCAGCGGTGCTGGCGAACCCGGTCGGCACGGTGACGGGCCTGCTGCCGCCGCTGCCGGTGAACCCGGCCGCGGTGCTGGCGAACCCGGTCGGCACGGTGACGGGCCTGCTGCCGGTCGGCGCGGTCACCGGCCTGCTCCCGGCGCTGCCGCTGGGCGCGGTCACCGGTCTGTTGCCCCTCGGGGCCGTGACCGGCCTGCTGCCGCCACTGCCGGTCGCGCTCCCCGCGCTGCCGATCTGATCTGAGCGACACCCCCGCTCCGGGCTCTGGCGCCCGGGGCGGGGTCCCTCAGCCGGTGACGGCGGGGCGGTTGAACGCGGCGACGCGGAGGGTCGCCGCGGCGCGGTTGTTGCGCAGGTCGGGGTCGCGCACCCCGGAGACCACGGCGACGCGGTTCGTGACGCGACCGCCCTCGGCGCGGGCCCTGGTGCGGACGGTGATCGTCACGGTCTCGCCGGGCTCGAGGGCGCCGAACCGGCAGGCCGCCGGCCGGGTGCCGCGGCAGACGCCCCTGGTGGTGCGGATCACGAGCCGCCGCGAGTTCGGCGGACGCACCTCCACGCCCACCACGTCGGTGGCCCGGTCGGGTCCGCGGTTGGTGACCCGCACGGTGTAGGTCACCGGCCCGCCCGGCCGGGTGCTCTGCGGTGCGACCGTCTTGGTGACCACGAGGTCGGCCTCCGGGCCGTCGGCGGGCTCGAGGGAGTCGGTGTCCGGGTCGGGCGGGGAGGGGTCGGGCGGCGGCGTCGGACCCGGGACGAAGCGGTTCGCGAACGTGCACTCCACATCGGGCGCCGCCCGCGTGAGCGTGACCCGGGTGCGGCCCTGGTCCGCGGCGAGCGGCCGGTCGTCGCAGACCACCGATTCCTGGACCCACCGCCCCTGGGCGGTCGCCGGCGGCGCCGTCTCGACGATCTCGTAGGTCCCGAGGCGCAGCCGGCCGGTGCGGTCGCCCGTCGCGCGGGCCGGGACGCCCTGCGTCGTCGTCGTGGCCTGCTGCTCGTAGCTGCGCGCCGGGCCGCCGGCCGGCCGGATCACGAAGCCCGCGGTGCCGACGCCGTCGAAGGTCACCTTGTCGATGCGGATGGAGCCGGACGGGATGAACCGGTTCGTGAACTCGCAGGCCGAGCCCTTCGCCGAGGTGAGGGTCAGCTCCACCGGCCGGCGCGGCGGCAGGAGTTGCCCGTCGCAGACGGTGCGCACGCGGACCCAGCGCCCGTCGGGCCGCGGCGCGGGCAGCTGCTCGGTCACGGTGTGGTCGCCGGGCTCGAGGTCCAGCCGCGGCCCCGCCACGGCGACGCCCTCCTCGGCGGTGCGGATCACCTGGCGCACCGTGTCGTCCTCGCCCGCCACCGCGAAGCGGAAGGCCCCGATCCCGCCGAGCGTGACCTTGGAGAGCACCAGGCCGGCCTTCGGGGGCACCAGGCGGTTGGTGTACGTGCAGGTGACCGTGTCGCCCGCGCCGAGGATCACGCTCGCCGCCCCCGCCGCGAGGATGGTCGTGGAGGTGCTGGCCCCCGTCGCCGAGTCGCAGGTGAGGCCCGTCAGCCTCCACCCGGCCGTCTCCCGCTCTGCGATGTCCCACGGCGCGCTGCCGGCGCCGCGGATGAACTCCATCGACGCCGGCGATCCCGGCGCCGCCTTCAGCGAGAACGTGTGGTCCTCGGCGTACGAGATGTTGCCCTCGAACGTGAACGTCTGGGCAGCGGTCCCCTCGGGCGCGTCGACGACCTTGCGCACCACGATGGTGCCCGCATCGGGCGGGGGACGGACGTAGTAGGCGAAGCAGAAGACGTGCGTCGCGCTCGACGGGTACGCGATCCATTCGACGTTGTCGCCGTTCAGGTTGTCGATCGCGCACCGGAGCGCCCCGAACCCGTACTCGCCGGGGAAGACCTGGTCGAGCACCGGGTCGCCGGGCGTGCCGCCCTGCACCCACAGGCTGCTGGACGTCGTCGCCCGCTTGGCCTGATCGTCGGTCAACGCCACCGTCACCGCGCCCGGCAGCTGCGCACCGGTCGCCCGCCCGTGGCTGTCGAGCAGGGGGGTGGAGGCCTGGGTGACGATCGAGGTGGCGTACGGGTTCAGCACCTTGGAGAGCGAGCCCCAGGGACCGTCGACGGCGCGCGTCTGGTAGTTCGTCCCGAGGGTGAACCGCCAGTCGGCGATCGGCGTGCAGTTCGGCTGGCCCGTCTGCTCCTTGGCGGGGCTGATCGGCTCGCCCGAGGTGTAGAGGGTGTCGGCGCCCAGGTCCCGCAGGCTCTCCTGGATGTTGTTGCGCGCCAGGTTCGCCGTGATGTCCGTGTACGCCGGGCACGACCGCGCGGCGTACGTCACGAGCCGATCGGGCGGCCGCTGCTGCGCCGCCGCCGTGCCGGCCGCCAGCAGCCACAGCAACCCGAGGAGCAGGATCGCCGGGAGGCCGGCCGCTGCGGCGCGTCGGGTCACGGCCCCGTCATATCCGCCCGACGAACGGCAGACAAGCTCGTTCGATGACGCAACTCTCCGGAATCGCCATTGGGCGGCCGCGGTGGGCCGCGGCTCAGCTCAGGGGGCCAGAAGCGACTGGGCGGCGCCTCGGCAGGCGTCGATCAGGGGCGACGCGAACAGCGCGGTCGCCACGATCCCCACGCCGCAGGTGACGGTGGCGATCGCGACGGGGCCGGGCACCGTCAGCAGCTTGCGCGGCTCGCTGTCGGGCTGTGGCATCCATGCCACCGTCACCACGCGCAGGTAGTAGGCGAGGCTCACCATCGAGCCGACGGCGCCCACCACCGCGAGCCACGTCAGGTCGTTCTCGACCGCCGACCCGAAGAGCAGGAACTTGCCGATGAACCCGGAGAGCGGCGGGAAGCCCGCGAGCGACAGCATCGAGAGGGTCAGCACGACGCCGTAGACGGGGCGGGCGCGGCCGTAGCCGGCCAGGGCGCCGATGGAGTCGCCGTCCTCCACCTCGCGCTCGCGGATGATCACCACCGCGAAGGCCGCCATCGTCATCAGGCCGTAGACGATCAGGTAGTAGGCGATGGCCTCGGCGCCGTCGATGCTGCCGGCGGCCACGCCGATCAGCAGGTACCCGGCCTGGGCGATGCTCGAGTAAGCGAGCAGCCGCTTCATGTTCGTCTGCACGAGCGCGGCGACGTTGCCCACCACGATGCTCGCGGTGGCGAGCACGGCGATCGCGACGCTCCAGTCGGGCTGCAGGTCGCCCATCACGCCGGTGAACAGGCGCAGGAACGCGGCGAACGCCGCCGCCTTCACCGCGGTGGACATGAACCCGGTGACGGTGGTGGGCGCCCCCTCGTAGACGTCGGGCGTCCACATGTGGAACGGCACGGCCGACGCCTTGAACGCCAGGCCGCCCGCGATGAGCGCCATCGCGGCGATCACGAGCGGCTCGTCGGTGAACGACGTGCCCTGCAGGGCCGTGCCGATGGCGTCCAGCGACGTGGTGCCGGTGGCGCCGAACAGCATCGTCAGGCCGTACAGCAGGATGCTCGCGCCCACAGCGCCGGTGATCAGGTACTTCAGGCCGCTCTCCAGGCTGCGCTCGCGCCAGATCTCCAGCGCGCACAGCACGTAGAGCGCGACGGACAGCACCTCGATGCCGAGGAAGATCGAGATCAGGTCGCCGGCGCCGGCCACGAGCATCATCCCGCTCACCGAGATCATCAGCAGGCCGGCGTACTCGCCGCGGCGGTCGACGGCGGCGGGCTCGCGCCACGCCAGCATGAGCGTCAGGAACGCCGAGCCCAGGAAGATCATGTTCATGAGCAGGCTGAAGCGGTCGGCGCGGAAGCCGCCGCCGAACGCCTCCTGGCGGTCGCCCCACAGCACCGCCGACATCACGACCGCGGCGATGATCCCCGCCATCGAGGTCAGCGCCGGGCCGTGGCGCCGCACGCCGCGGCCGGGCAGCAACCCGACGCCGAACGCCAGGGTGGCGGTGCCCGCGACGATGATGATGGGCGTGGCGGCGGCGACGTTCAGCGACCCGCTCACGGCGCCCCCGTCCCCGTCCCGGTGCCCGTCCCCGCCCCGGCGGCGGCCTCGGCCTCATCGTCGTCGCCCGGGAGGGGCTTCGCATCGGCCGGCGGGTTCGCCGGGATGTCGCCGGCGATCTGGTCGGCCGGGCGGTCCGCGGCCACCTGCGCGGGCGCGATGTTCTGCTCGATCGCCGGTGTGGTCGCGTCGACCAGGGCCTTCGGCCACAGCGCGATGAACAGCATCGCCGCGACGAGGGGCACCAGCAGCATCAGGTCGCCGGCGCGGAGCTCGACGGCGCGGGCGTCGCCGCGGGGCGGTCCGTTCATGGTCCGCTGGTAGAGCCGCAGCATGTAGACCGCGGCGTACGCGATGCCGATGCAGGCGAGCACCGCGAGCCACACGTTGTGGCGGAAGACCCCCGTCAGGATGAAGAACTCGCCCACGAACGTGTTCGCGCCGGGGATGGCGAGGGCGGCCATCGTGACGAGCAGGAACACCCCGGCCATGCGCGGGGCGCCGTCGGCCAGGCCGCCGATCTCGTCGATGCGGTCGTCCGTCGCGGAGCGGTTCAGCATGCCGACGATCGCGAACGTCGCGAGCACCACGATCCCGTGGTTCACCATTTGCAGCACGGCGCCCTGCGAGGCCTGGACGTCGAACGCGACGATCCCCAGGGCGATGAAGCCCAGGTGGGCGACGCTGGAGTAGGCCACCAGCCCGCGCATCGTCGGCTGACGCCACGCGACCAGCGATCCGTAGACGATGCCGGCGACCGCCAGCACCCCGATCGGGATGGCGAAGCGGTCGGCGCCCTCCGGGAACACGGGCAGGCCGATGCGCAGCAGGCCGTAGGCGCCCGCCTTGCTCATCACCGCCGCCAGCAGCCCGGTCACCAGGATCGGGGCGGCCCGGTACACGCCGGGCAGCCAGCCGTGGAACGGCCACAGCGGCAGCTTGATCACGAACGCCAGCGCGAAGCCCAGGAACAGCCAGGTGCTCTGCGTGTCGGTGAACGCCACGCCGGCCAGGTCGCGGATCTGGAAGGTGAACTGGCCGGTGATGTCCCGCGCGACGAAGGCGGTGGCCAGGATCGCCACCAGCATCAGCAGCGAGCCGACCATCGTGTAGATGACGAACGTGATGTTCGCGCGGGCGCGCCCGGCGCCGCCCCACATCCCGATCAGGAAGTAGAACGGGACGAGCATCGCCTCCCAGAACACGTAGAACAGCACCAGGTTCCCGGCGGCGAACAGGCCGATCAGCCCCACCTCGGCCAGCAGCAGCAGCGCCAGGAACGCGCGCGGGCGCTCCGGCGGACGCCAGCAGGCGCCCAGCACCGCGAGCAGGAACGTCCCGGCGGTCAGGGCGAGCAGCCAGAGGGAGATGCCGTCGACGCCGACGTCCCAGGCCAGCCCCACCTGCTCGGCCCAGCCGACGTGGTCGATGTACTGGAGGTTCGGGGCGCTCTGGTCGAACAGCCCGATGAGGATGGCGGTGAACACGACGGTGCCGCCCGCCGTGGCGATCGCGTGGATGCGCGCCTGGCGCAGGCCGGCGGGTGCCGCGGGGACCGCCAGCATCGACAGGGCGCCGAGCAGCGGCAGCAGGACGATGATCGAGACCCAGGGCATCGGCGGCTACCTGAAGGCCAGGGCCAGGACGGCGCCGACGACGGCCACGCCGCCGATCATCGCGAACGCATAGGCGCGCACCAGCCCGCTCTCCACGACCCGCAGCCCGCGGCCGAAGTCGATCGTCGAGCGCACCACGCCCTCGATCGAGCCCTGCACGCCGTACCGCTCCACGGTGGTGGTGAAGACGTCGCCGAGGTCGCGGCCGGGCTGGATCACGGCCTCCTCGTAGACGTCGTCGAACCGGTACTGGTCCTGCAGCAGCTGCCGGCCGGCGGGGGCGCGCAGCAGGCGGGTGCGGCGGGTCGGGTCGAGCACGAACACCCAGGCGGCGATGGCGATCGCGGCGAGCGCGAGGCCGACGCTGACGAGGCTCACGATCCACTCGCCGGCGGCGGTCGGCTCGATGTCGGGGGCGGCGATCAGCGTCGGCTCGAGCCAGTCGTTGACCAGGTGCCAGCCGCCGGGGATCTGGAGCCACCCGATGAAGGTCGCGCCGATGGCCAGGACGGTCACGGGGGCGGCCATCGCCCACCCGCCCTCGTGCGGCGTCTCCCGGTAGCCGCCGGCCGGGTCGGGCCCCCAGAACGCCCGGAAGTACAGGCGGAACATGTAGAAGGCCGTCAGCCCGGCGGCGATCACGCCGACGACGCCGCAGAACACGCCGAGGCCGCCCGCCTCCATCGCGGTCGACAGGATCTCGTCCTTGCTGAAGAAGCCCGAGAACGGCGGGATGCCGGAGATCGCGAGGCAGCCGACCAGCACGGCGACGTTGGTGACCGGCAGGTACCGGCGCAGGCCGCCCATCCGGTCGAGGCTCTGCTCGCCCACGAGGGCGTGGATGGCGATGCCGACGGCCAGGAAGAGCAGCGCCTTGAAGAAGGCGTGCGTCAGGAAGTGGAACATCGAGGCGCCGTAGATCCCGAGCCCGGCGGCCATGATCATGTAGCCGATCTGGCTGACGGTGCTCCAGGCGAGGACGCGCTTGATGTCCTCCTGCACCAGGGCGATCGTCGCCGCCATGAGCAGCGTGACGGTCCCGACGATCGCCACCAGGTCACCGGCGTACGGCGCCAGCTCGTAGAGCACGTTGGTGCGGACGATCATGTAGACGCCGGCCGTCACCATCGTGGCGGCGTGGATGAGGGCCGAGACGGGGGTGGGGCCCTCCATCGCGTCCGGCAGCCACGTGTGCAGGGGGATCTGCGCGCTCTTCGCGGCGGCCCCGACGAACAGCAGCAGCGCGACCGCCTCGGCGGCGCCGCTGCCCTGTCCGAGGCGGTCGGGGGCGGTGGCGAACACCTCGCCGTAGTCGAGGGTCCCGAGCTCCCGGACCAGCAGGAACAGGGCGATCATCATCCCGATGTCGCCGATCACGTTGATCACGAACGCCTTCTTGGCGGCCGCGACGGCGCTCGGGCGCTCGTAGTAGTAGCCGATGAGCAGGTACGAGGCGAGGCCGACGAGCGCCCAGCCGACGAGCAGGAACAGGAAGTTCGCCGCCTCGACCAGGAGCAGCATCGCGAACAGGAAGAAGAGCATCTCCGCGAAGAAGCGCCGGTAGTCGCGGTCGTGCCCCATGTACTCGGTGGAGTAGAGGATGATCAGCGAGCCGACGCCGGTGACGACCAGCATCATCAGCACCGACAGCGGGTCGATCTGGACCGCGAGGTCCACCCGCAGGTCGCCGATCTGGATCCACTGCCAGAGGGTGTCGACCTCCAGGCGGTCGTCCGCGTCGCGGCCGAGCAGCGTGAAGAACACGATGAGCGTCAGCACGAACGCGACGGCCGCGAACCCGACGCCCACGAGGCGCGTGATGCGGCGGTCGGGCTCGCCGGGCCACAGGGAGAGGACCACGCACCCGAGCAGGGGCAGGCCGAGGACGATCCAGGAGAGCGTGGTGATCACCGGTGGTGGACCCTCAGCCCTTCATCGACGTCATCTGGTCCACGTCCAGCGCGATGCGCTGGCGGAACACGGCCACGACCAGGCCCAGGCCGATCACGACCTCGGCCGCCGCGACGACCATCACGATCAGGGCGAACGTCTGGCCGTCGGTGACGTTCCAGTAGCGGCTGAACGCGACCAGGCTGAGGTTCGCGGAGTTCAGCAGCAGCTCGATCGCGAGCAGCAGCAGCAGGGGGTTGCGGCGCGTCATCACGCCGAGCAGCCCGATCAGGAACAGGGCGCCCGACACGGCGAGGTACAGCGCGAGGGGCACGCCCTCCACGGCGGTCCGCATCATCGGCCGCCCTCCGATCGCACGGCGCGCTTGGCCAGCAGCACGGCGCCGACCGCC
>DASSBX010000150.1:0-4667 GCA_035698305.1 Miltoncostaeaceae bacterium
CGTGCGCCCGAACCCGGAGCGCAGCAGGGCGGCCCGGGAGATGCGCTGGTTGGTCCGCAGCTGCGCGGCCGTCAACCGAACGGCGCCGCCGCCGGGGCCGGGGGGCGCCACCTGCACCGGCGGGATCGCCCCGGGCGGCACCGTCGCCCCGGTCGGGGTGCCCTCGATGACCACCCCGGGGCCGAACCGCGATGCGTCGAGGGCGCCGTCGCGGACGTCGTCGCCGCGCACCGCCGCCAGCCGGTCGAGGGCGGCGTTGGAGCGGCGCACCGCCGCCTGGGAGATGCGCTGGTTGGTCCGCAGCTGGGAGGCCGACAGCGTGAATCGCGGCGGCGCGGGGAACGCGGCGCCCACGACGTCGATGTGCGGCTCGTCGACCACCCGGGCCCGCGGCGTCAGCAGCAGCGCCCCGCCGCGGGCGGTGGCGGCGAGCGCGGTCTCGTCGATGTCCTCCAGTATCGCCAGCCGCGCCGCGATCGCCCAGTCGCCGCCGGTGGCGCGGGCGGCGATCGCCGCCGCCGACCCCGGCCCCTCCGGGTCGGTCCACGCAAGGATCGCGGCGCGGTGGTCGTCGATCGTCGCGTGCAGGTTCGCGAGCTCCAGCACCGAGAAGGAGCTGTAGTCGTCGTAGACGGTGCGCTCCGGGCCCCACACGCCGCTGGCGCCGGAGCGGGCGCGGGCCCGCAGCGACAGGTCGCCCTCGGTCTCGCCCCAGGCGGCGACCGCGTAGCCCTCCCCGTTGAGGGCCAGGTGCGGGTACGCGGGCGTCGCGGTCTGGCCGCCCGCGAGCGTCTCGGGCGCCGGCCAGGCGGGGTCGGCGGGCTCGCGGATCGCCACCCTGACGGCGTCGCGCTCCACCCACGTCACGCCCGCGTGCCCGGCGGGGCCGAGGGCGACGTCGCCGTGGTTCCCGCCCTGCGACAGCACCGCCGGCGGTCCCCAGCCCTGCGACCCGCGCGGCCAGAGCGCCACCGACACCCGCGTGTCCGGCGCGGGCACGGGCGCGCCGGCGGGGCCGGGCCACACGACGCCGGCGTCCCCGCGGGCCCCGACCGCGACGTCGGGCGGCGCGTCCGCCGAGCCGGGCGGGACCAATCCGGCGGCGGCGAGGTCGAGGGGCGGGGCCACGTTCCAGCGCCCGTCCAGCAGGTGCGCCCGCCGGGCGCGCCACGCGCCTCCGTGCCCCGAGCGGTCGGCCCACGCGGCGATGGCCGGCTGCGCGCTGAGCGACGGCGACACGAAGCCGTCGCCGTCGGCGGTGACGGTCCGGCGCACCCACCCGGTCGTGCGCCCCTCGCCGAGCGATCCGGATTGCACGGCGCCCCCCGGCGTCCGCCAGAGCGCGATCGCCCCGCCGCGCCGCCCCACCACCACGGCCGGGGTGAGCGGGCGAGCCGGGGCCACCCCCGAGAGGCGCTCGACGGCACCCCATGCCGCGCCGCGGGACGGCCGCACCCGGGCGAACACGGCGAAGCCCCGGCCGGACCGGCCGGTCCAGACGGCGACCGCGCGGCCGGCGTCGTTCACGCCGACGGCGGGCGTGCGCGGCTCGCCGCCGCGGGAGGCCACCACCTGGGGCGTCACGACCGGCGCGGCCGCCGCCGGGGCGGCCACGGCCCCCGCCACGGCCACGGCCGCCGCGAGGGCGCAGGCGAGCAGGGCGGTGGGCGGGACGGCGGCGCTCACGTGGCCTCCGGGGCGGGTCGCGCCACGCTATATCGGTACCGCGGCGGGACGCCAGGGGCGGGGGCCGCCGGTGCCGTGGATGCGGGTGCCCGTCCGCCCGCGACCGGGACGGGCGCAGCGAGGCAGGTGGTTCTGAGAGTGTCCTCACGCACGCAGTCCAGATCCGAGCCGGGAGGTTCCGCATGCGTCCCCGCGCCGTCCGCGCGCCCCTCGTGGCGCTGCTGCTCGCCGCCGTCGTCGTGGCGGTCGTCGCCGCGATCGCGACGTCGGCGACGAGCCCCGCGATCCAGACATCCACCCCGACGTCGGAACGTCAGATCACCAACATCGACGTCCTCCGGCAGCAGATCCGCAACTACTACGGCGACCCGTTGGGCACGGGCGTCTTCGGCCCCGACAGCAACTACGCCGGGGAGGCGCGGTCCGTCGCCGCCGCGGGCGGCCGCTACCTGGCCCGCCGCGCCAAGCACGCCAAGAAGGGCGCCCGACCCGCGATCCTGCTCGACGTGGACGACACCGCCCTCGCCACCTGGAACTACGAGATCTTCAGCAACTGGGCGTTCAACCCGGCCACCAACGGCCAGTTCGTGACCGACCAGCGGTTCCCGGCGGTCCCGGGGATGGTCGACATGGTCACGGCCGCCGCCGCCCAGGGCTACGCCGTGTTCTTCCTGACCGGGCGCGGGGCCGCGCAGGAGGCCGCCACCCTGGGCAACCTCACCACCGACGGCGTGGGCGAGGACGCCGGCTACCCGACGCCGACCACGCTCCGGGACGGGGAGGACGGGCTGTTCACCAAGCCGCCCGTCGCCGACTACCCGGACTACCTCACGTCCGCCTGCGCCGACGAGATCGCCGCCGGCGCGTCGTGCTCGACGATCCACTACAAGTCGGCGACGCGGAGGCACATCGAGTCGCTCGGCTACGACATCGTCGCCAACTTCGGCGACCAGTTCAGCGACCTGAAGGGCGGGTTCGCCGACCGCGCCTTCAAGCTCCCCAACCCCAACTACTTCCTGCCCTGACGCCGATGTGACCACGGTCCCGGGGATGCTTGCAGCGTACAATCGCCGCAGGCATCCCCGGACCGGAGGACCCGATGGCCCCGCCCTACGCGCACATCGCCTGCTGCTACGACGGCTCCGCCGCCTCGGAGGCCGCGGTCGCGGAGGCGCAGCGCCTGCTGGAGGGCGGCGGCGCCCTCAGCGTGATCCACGTCCATCACGACCCGCCGCTGTACGGCGGCATGTACGACCCCGACCTGGGGGCGGTGCGCGAGGCGGCGCGGAGGTGGTTCGCCGGCAGGGCCGCCGGCTGGCCGGGGGCGGAGGCCGTGTTCCTGGAGGGCGCGGCGACCGTCGAGATCGACGCGTGGCTCGAGCGGGAGCGCCCCGACCTGGTGGTGGCGGGCGTCCACCACGGCGCAGCCCGGCGGGCGGTGCTGGGCAGCGTGACCAACCACCTGGTGCAGCACGCGCCCTGCCCCGTCCTCGTGGTGCGGGTGGAGGCCGACGAGCCATGAGGGTCCGCTGGTTCGGCCAGTCGGCGTTCGCGCTCGACGGGCCGCCCCGGGTGTTCATCGACCCGTTCGGGCCGATGCCCGGGCTGGCGGAGCGCGGCATGCGCTTCGACCACCCGCCCATCGCGGGCGTCGAGGCCGACCTGCTGCTCATCACCCACGAGCACCGCGACCACGACCACGCCGACGCCATCGGGGGGACGCCCCTCGTGCTGCGCTCCCGGGCCGGCACGTTCCCGGACACCCCCGTCGGCGAGGTGACCGGCGTCGCGTCGGAGCACGACGCCGAGGGCGGGACGCGCCGCGGCCACAACGTGATGTACGCGTTCCGGCTCGGCGGGCTGCGCGTCGCCCACCTGGGCGACCTGGGCCAGGCGGCGATCCGCGACGAGCAGGTCCGCGCGCTCGGCGTCGTCGACGTGCTCTTCGTACCGGTCGGCGGCGGGCCGACGATCGGCGGCGAGGCCGCCGCGTCGGTGGTGCGCGCCCTACGGCCGCGGCTGGTCATCCCGATGCACCACCGCACGCCGCTGGTCGACTTCCTGGACCCGCCCGACGCGTTCCTCGACGCCCTCGGGGCCCGCACCGCGTCCGTCGACGCCGCCGAGGCGGAGGTCGACGCGCACCTCGGGACGCCCGGCGACCCCGTGGTGCTGCTGCTCCGCGCACCCGGCGCGTAACGCCTCGCGGTGGGCGGGCGCGGTCCGGGGCCGCCGCTATCGTGGCGGCCGCCCGCCCCAGGCCCGGCCCGGGGGCGCCGCGCGGCTCAGGTCCGCGGGGCGGCGGGTCGACACCAAGAGCACTGTGCAGACGGTCACCACCGCCCTCACACACGACCCCGGCCTGGGAACGGTCAGGTCGTTCCGCCATCACCTCGCCGACGGGGCCGCGACCACCGTCCACGCCGCGGTCTACGACCGGGCCGCCGCGGCGCTGGAGGTCGTGGCGATGGCGCCCGCCGAGCAGCTGGGCACGTGGTGCGCCCGCGCCGGCGTGGCCGACGCGATCGTGGGCGGCTTCTTCGTCACGCCCGTCGGCACCCCGCTCGGCGAGCTGTGGATCGGCGGCGGGCGCCGCGACACCACCCCGTTCGACGCGCCGTGGGGGGCGGTGCGCTCGTGCGTGGCGATCGACGGCGACCGCATCGACCTCGGGCCGCGCGACATGTTCCCGCTGTCGCCTGCCGGCGACCTGCTGCAGGCGGGGCCCCTGCTCGCCCGCGACGGGCTCGTGGCGGCCGCCGCCGTCGACGACCGCGAGGGCTTCAGCGCCGGCAGCGTCCAGTTCGACTCCGACATCCGCGACGGCCGGCACCCGCGCGCCGCCCTCGGCCTCGACGGCGACCGCATCATCGCCGCGGTGTGCGACGGGCGCTGCGACGGCGAGGCGGGCCTGACGATGCCCGAGCTCGCCGCGCTGATGGTGGACCTCGGCGCGCGCGACGCGATCAACCTCGACGGCG
>DASSBX010000151.1:0-3398 GCA_035698305.1 Miltoncostaeaceae bacterium
CGGGACCTGCCGGGCGTGCTGGTGGAGGTGGAGGCGGACGACCTCGACGGGGTCCGCCACGCCCTCGACGCCGGCGCGGACTGGGTCCTGCTCGACAACATGACGCCCGACGCGCTGCGCGAGGCGGTCGCGCTCGTCGGCGGCCGGGCGAAGCTCGAGGCGTCCGGCGGGATGACGCTGGAGGGCGCGCGCGCCGCCGGCGCGACCGGCGTCGACGCCGTCTCCGTGGGCGCGCTCACCCACTCGGCCCCCGCCCTCGACCTGGGCCTCGACATCGACTGACGCGTCTGCCGCCGCGCTTCGGTCACGGCGGGCTCGGCGGGGACGGGTCCGGCCTGAGCGGAGCAGTCCGGCCGGCGACCCCGGTCCGCTCCCGCTACTGGGGCTCCTCCGCCAGGTCGGGGCGGAGCTGGCGGGCGTCGCGGAGGTACACGTGCTGGATCGGGCGGTCCATGGGGACCGTGCAGTGGAGCATCAGCCGGATGCACATGCCGAGGCTCCCCGGCACCGGGATCTCGCTGGCGCACAGCAGCGGGATCGTGGTGAGGCCCGCCTGGCGCGCCGCGAGGGCCGGGAACTCCGAGTGCAGGTCGGGGGTCATCGTGAAGATGATCGAGATGAGGTCGTCCGTGCGCAGCTCGTTGCGCTCCAGGACCTCCGTGAGGAGCTCCGCCGTGCTCGCAAGGATGGCGTCCGGCGTGTCCTCCTCGACCGAGGTCGCCCCGCGCACCGCGCGCACGACGGAACCGTTCATCGCTCCAGCCCCGCGATCCCGCCGAGGCGTCGCCATTCGGCCCGGGTGAGCGGGCGCCATCGCCCGGGACCGAGGCGCGCGAGGCCGATCCCGGCGTAGCGGGAGCGGTGCAGCCGCATCACCCGGTGGCCGACGGCGTCCCCCATCCTCCGGAGCTGGCGGTTGCGCCCCTCGGTCAGCTCGATGAGCAGCCATGTCCCGCCCGGCGCCTTGCGGTCCATGACCTCGACCTTCGCCGGGGCGGTCATCCCGTCCTCCAGCTCGACGCCGTTGCGGAGCCGCCGGACCGTGGCCGCGGACACCTGGCCGCGCATCAGCACCTCGTACGTCTTCGGGGTCGTCGTGCTCGGGTGCATGAGGCGGGCGGCGAGCTCGCCGTCGTTCGTGACGACGAGGGCACCCGTGGTGTCGATGTCGAGCCGGCCGACCGGGTAGAGGCGGACGTCGTCCGGCAGCTCGTCCAGCACCGTCGGGCGGCCCTGCGGGTCGCGCGCCGTCGAGACGACGCCGCGCGCCTTGTTGAGCAGGTACGCGCGCCGCGGCTCCGCGCCGCGGACCGGTTGCCCGTCGACCGCCAGGGCGTCGTCCGGCCCCACGAGCTGGCCGACGGAGGCGGGGGCGCCGTTGACGCTCACGCGGCCCTCCGCGACCAGCGCCTCCGCTGCCCGGCGGCTCGCCACGCCCGCCTGGGCGAGGGCGCGGTGCACCCTCATGCGCTCACCCGTCATCCGGCGCGCCCGGGGCATGACCCTGCGGGGCCGTGTCGTCGTCCGGCGCGGCGGCGTCGTCGGCCAGGTGGCCGGCCTGGACGAGCTGCAGGCGCACCCGCTCCGCCTCCGGGCCGCTCAGCTCGAAGCGCTCCAGGGGCGGCAGGTCGCCCGCCCGGCGCAGGCCGAACCGCTCCTGGAACGCGCGGCTGGTGCGGTAGCGCATGGCGCCGCCGTCCGGTGGGCGGCCCGCCTCCTCCAGCAGCCCGCGCTCCACCAGCGAGGCGACCGTGGAGTCGACCGACACGCCGCGCAGGCGGCTGATCTGGGGCCGGCTCACCGGCTCCAGGTAGGCCACGACGGCGAGCGTCTCGAGGGCGGCGGGCGACACGCGGTCGTCGGGCGGGCGCTCGCGCAGGCGGTCGACCACCCCCGCCAGGTCGGCGCGCGTGCGGAGCGTGAAGCCGCCGGCGATCTCCGCCACCTCCAGCCCCGTCCCCGGCCCGTGCCGCTCGCCCAGCTCCGCCAGCGCGCGCTGGACGGCTCCGGGCGACGCGTCGGTGATCTCGCAGAGCGCCACCACCGGCAGCGGCTCCGGCGACAGGAACAGGAGCGCCTCGACCTGGCGCGCCGGCTCGGACAGGCTCACAGCCGCGACCCGGTGATCGCGATGTCCCCGAACGGCTCGGCCTGGGCGAGGGTGACCTCGCCGCGGCGGGCGAGCTCCAGGGCCGCCATCAGGGCGATCGCCTCCTCGAGGGGCTCCATCCCGTCGGTGAAGGCGTCGAAGCTGACCGCCCGCGCGCGGCCGAGCGCCGTCTGCAGGCGCGCGAGGGCCGCGGGCATGCTGACCCGCCGGCTGGTGAGGTGCGTGAGCGACGGGGCGGGCGGCGCGACGAGCATCCGCGCCATCGCCTCCCCCAGCCGCCCCGGGTCCTCCTCCGGCGGCGGGGGCGGCGCGGCCCCCTCAAGGGGCATGCGCCGGTACCGCGGCCCCGCGTGGTCGCGCGCCTGGGCGGCGAGCCACGCCGCCGCGCGCTGGAAGGGCGCGTAGGCGACCAGCCTCGCGGCGAGGGCCTCCCGCGCCTCCAGCGTGTCGGGGTCGGGCTCCTCCTCCCCCGGCTCGCCCAGCATCCGCCGGGCCTTGAGCTCGGCCATGGCCGCGAGGAGCACGATGAGCTCGCCGGCGGTGTCGGTGTCCCAGCGCTCGCGGGCGTTCTCGCCGAGCGAGGCCGTGACGACCTCGACGAGGGGCAGCTCGAGCAGCTCGACCTCGTCGCGGAGCACCAGCGTGAGCAGCAGGTCGAACGGACCCTCGAACAGGTCGAGGGCGATCGGCTGCTGGAGTGCGTCCGGCGCGGGCATCCCGGGGGCCAGCATAGCCGCGCCGCCCGCCGTCACCGGCGCCGGGTGGCGCCGCGAGGCCCGTGTGCCGTAGGTTCGCGGTGGGCGCAGCGCACCCGACCGGGACACACGTGTCCGCCGCACGAACGATCGCCGAGATCGTCACGTCGGCCGCCGAGCACGACTTCGTCGGCCGCGCGGCCGAGGTCGGCGCGATCAGGGACGCCGCACGGCGGCTGCCCGGGGGGCCCGCGGTGCTCGCGATCTCCGGCCCCGGCGGCATCGGCAAGTCGCGGCTGCTGCGCACCGCCCTGGGCCGGCTGGGCGCGGGGACCGACGCCGTCCTCATCGACTGCCGGGACGTGGAGCCCACCCCTCAGGGGATGACGGAGGCGCTGGCGGCGGCGGCGGGCCTTCCCGCCGGCGCACCGCTGCCCGCGGCCCTCGCCGCGCTGGCGCCCGGCGGGCGGCCGTCGGTGCTGGCGCTCGACACCTACGAGCGGCTCGGGCTGCTCGACGCGTGGATGCGCCGGGAGCTGGTGCCGGCGCTGCCCGTGACGGCCCTCACGATCCTGTGCGGCCGCGACGGCCCC
>DASSBX010000152.1:0-2066 GCA_035698305.1 Miltoncostaeaceae bacterium
CCGATCACCCGCGCCTCGCCGCGCGCCTCGGGCGCGGCCTCGCCGAGCGGCGTCAGCGCGAGGGCGGGGCCCCCCGGTGGCGCGTCGTCGCCGCCCCGCGTCGCCAGCACCCCGATCGCGACGCCGACGGCCAGCGACGCGATGACGGCGGCGACGGCCAGCGCGGGCCGCGGCGCGCGCCACGCCGGCCGCCGCGGGCGCGCCAGCCCGGGGAGCGCAGGCAGGGGCGGCACCCCGGCCGGCTCGTCCGACGGCCACCCGCCCGCCGGCACCGTCCCCAGCCCCTCGACGACCGCCCGCATCCGCTCGACCGACTCGGCGAACGCCGGGTCGCGGCCGATGCGCGCCTCCACCTCGGCGCGCTCCCCCTCCGGCAGCTCGCCCAGCAGGTAGTCGACGATGCGCGCCTCGTCGCCCCTCACGCCTCCGCCTCCATCAGCTCCCGCAGCCGTCGCAGCCCGCGCACCATGTAGGTCTTCACCGTGCCCAGCGGGATTCCGGTGCGCTCGGCGATCTCCGTCTGGCTGAAGCCCTGCTCGAACCGCATCCGCAGGATCCTCGCCTGCTGCTCCGGCAGCCGCGCGAGGTGCACGGCCATCGCCCACCGCTCCACCAGCAGGTCGGGCGACGCGGCGGGGTCCTCCGGATCGCCGGCACCGGGCGACTGCGGGTCGATGGGCTCGGGGATCCTCCGCCGCAGGTGGTCGATGGCACGGCTCCGGGCGATGAGCATCACCCACGTCCCGAGCGACGCCCGGTCCGGGTCGTACGCCGGCCCGCGGCGCCACACCTCCAGGAACACCTCCTGGTGGACGTCCTCGGCCGTGGCGGCGTCGCGGAGCGCGCCGCGCAGGTAGCCGAGCACCATGCCGCCGTACGTCCGGTGGATCTCCGCCAGCGCGTCCGGGTCGCCCTTCCGCAGCCGCGACGCGAGCCTGCGCTCCGCCCGGTCGCCGCCCCGGCCGCCGATCACGGACGACGGCTGACGGCGCGGTTCACGGACTGCGACGGCGGTCTCCACGCCTGGAGGTACGGGCGAGGGATCGCTTGCGGATGACTCAACCGATCGGACCCCTGGCCTCGGATGGAGGGCGGACCATACGAACTCCGAGGGGGAAACGTGTCACGCACACCCATCAAGCGCCACCTCGCCCTGGGCCTGCTCGGGCTGGCCGCGGCGGCCGTCGCCGCCGCACCCGCCGCGGCCGCGTCCTCCGGCGTCGGCGGCGGCGTCACCAACCTGCACCTGGACCGCGCCACCGCCGCCGCGCTCGGCGACCTGGGCCTGACGGTGGCGCCCGTCGGTCCCGCCACGGCGTCCGGCACCCGGGTGAGCTTCCCGGTGACGGGCGGCGCGATCGACCCGGCCACCGCGGCCGGACGCGTCGCGCACTCCGGCGGCCTCGCCTTCTCGTCCCACGGCACGACCGTGCGGGCGACGAACTTCATCGTGAGGACGGACGGGTCGCGGCCCGTCCTCACCGCGGCGGTCGGCTCCGCCCGGGTGCCGCTGCTCGACCTGGACGTCGCCGACGCGAGGGTGCTGCGGCGCGGACCCGGCGGCGTCGGCACCTGGGTCGTCCGCGTCCAGGCGTCGCTGACCGCCACCGCGGCGACGGCCCTGAACGGCGCGTTCGGGAGCCACCTCGCGGGCGGCACGCCGATCGGCCGCGTCGACATGCGGACCGCGCCGTCCGAGGTCCGCCTGGCCGGGGGCGCGACGACCCTGATGCTCGATCCCGGCACGGCGGGCGCCCTCACCGGCCTCGGCGTGACGCCCTCGGTCATCGCCGACGGCACCGCCGGCGCGGCGGGGCTGTCGTTCCCGGTGACCGGCGGGAGGCTCGGCGCCGGCACGTTCGCGGGGACCATCGACCACTCCGGCGGCATCGCGCTGACGGCGGGGGCGACCCGGGTGGAGCTGACCCGCTTCAGGATCGAGGTCGGCCGGACGTCCCGGCTGACGGCGCTCGTCGGCGGGACCACCACGCGGGTGCCGCTCGCCGTCGATCTCTCCGGCGCGAAGGTGGGGCTGTCGAAGCGCACCGCCGTCGTGCTCGGCGCGA
>DASSBX010000153.1:0-2075 GCA_035698305.1 Miltoncostaeaceae bacterium
TCTTGTCCCACACCGATGAGCTCGAGGAGTACGACGCCGAGCTCGAGCTGAGGCTCAAGCGCGAGTACGCGGACGTCTTCCCCCTGTTCCGGTACTGCGTGCTGACGCAGGAGGCGACCTACCTCTGCAACCGCTTCGAGCGGGACTTCATGCCGCAGGCGTCCTACCCGTTCTTCCACATCACGATGGAGGACGTCTGGGTGTGGGACAAGAACCGGCCCACCAGGATCATCCCGAAGGTCGAGATCTACACCACCCAGGACGTGACGGTGGAGATCCTGAAGAGCGACGACGCGCCGGGGCCGGCCGAGGCGACCCGCTAGCCGCCCGGGAGGCGCGCGCAGTGCTCCTGGCGATCGACGTCGGCAACACCCAGACCCAGGCCGGGGTCTACAGCGGCGCGGAGCTGCTGCACGAATGGCGCCTGCGCACGGAGCCGATGGCGACCGCCGACGAGCTGGCCGCCGACCACGACCAGATCCTGCGCCTGCGCGGCGGCAGCCTCGGCGAGCTGGACGAGATGGTGGTGGCCTCCGTGGTCCCCACCCTGTCGGCGGAGTACGCGTCGCTGTCGCTCAAGTACCTGCGGCGCGAGGCGTTGGTCATCGGGCCCGGCGTGCGCACCGGCGTGCCGCTGGTGATCGACAACCCGCGGGAGCTGGGCGCCGACCGCATCGTCAACGCGGTCGCCGCGTTCCGGCGCCACGGGGGCCCCTGCATCGTCGTGGACTTCGGCACGGCCACCACGTTCGACGCCGTGTCGGCCGCCGGGGAGTACCTGGGCGGCGCGATCGCCCCCGGCATGGAGACCTCGCTCGACGCGCTCACCAGGCGCGCCGCCCGCCTCGTGAAGGTCGACCTGGTCGCGCCGGACCGCTCGATCGGGAAGTCCACGGTCGAGAGCATGAGATCGGGCATCGTCTACGGCACGGTCGCGATGGTCGACGGCCTCTGCGTCCGCATGAAGGACGAGCTGGGGCCGGACGCCGTGGTGGTCGCCACCGGCGGCCTCTCGTCGCTGGTGTTCCCCCACTCGGAGCAGATCGACGAGGTCGACCCGCTGCTCACGCTGGAGGGACTGCGCCTGGTGCACGAGCTCAACGTCCCCAAGCCCACCGCCACCGGAAAGGCGCGATGAAGAAGCGCATGCAGGCCGTCCTCGCCGGCCGCGCCCGGACCGGCGCGGCCGAGGTGGCGCCGCCTCGGCCCACCCCCGTCGCCGAGCCCTGGGAGGCCGGGGGCCTCCGGTTCGAGAACCGCCTGGTCCAGGCGCCCCTCGCGGGGATCGCCAACTGGGCGTTCCGGCGCCAGTCGCGCCGCCACGGGGCGGGTCTGACCGTCTCGGAGATGATCGCGAGCTTCGGCATCCGCTACGCCAACCGCAAGACGATCGGGATGCTCACGATCGTCCCCGACGAGCACCCCGTCTCGGTGCAGATCTTCGGCGCCGACATCGACGCGATGGCCGAGGCCGCCCGCGCGGTGGAGGAGGCGGGCGCCGACATGGTCGACGTCAACATGGGGTGCCCCGTCCCGAAGATCTGCAAGACGGGCGCCGGCGCCGCGCTCCTGCGCGACCCCGCGCACGCCGCCGCCATCGTCGAGGCGATGGTCCGCGCCGTGGACATCCCGGTGACCGTGAAGATGCGCCGCGGACTGACGCCGTCCGAGGCGCGCCCCGTCGAGTTCGCCCGGCGCTTCGAGCAGGCCGGCGCCGCCGCGCTCTGCGTCCACCCCCGCGCGGCCGCGGAGGAGTACGGCGGCACCGCCGACCACCGCATCACCGCCGAGGTCGTGGCCGCGGTGGACGTGCCGGTCATCGCGAGCGGCGACGTGCACGGGGCCGACGACGCCCGCAGGGTGCTGGAGCAGACCGGCTGCGCGGCGATCGCCGTCGGCCGGGCGGCGCTGGGGAACCCGTGGGTGTTCGGGGACATCGTGCGCGGCGCCGACCGGCCGCGCCCGTCGCTGGACGAGGTGGTGGACGAGCTCACCGCGTTCGCCGCCGACGCCCGCCTGGCGCTTGGGGAGCAGCGCGCCACCGGATACCTCCGCAAATTCTATCCGTGGTACCT
>DASSBX010000154.1:0-3539 GCA_035698305.1 Miltoncostaeaceae bacterium
GCGCTGGAGGTCGCGGCCGACCGCCTCACGGGGGTGCGGCTGGCGGGGGGCGACGTGGTGCCCCGCGACGCCCTCGTCGTGGCGCCGCGCATGGTCGCCCGCGCCGCCTTCCTGGCCGCCCTGGGCCTGCGCGCCGAGCCGCACCCGTCGGGGGTGGGGGACCGGATCCCCTCGGAGGCCGCGGGCCGCACGGCCGTGCCCGGGGTGTGGGTGGCGGGCAACGCGACCGAGATGAACGCCCAGGTCGGCGCCGCCGCCGCGCAGGGCGCCCTGGCGGGCGCGCACATCAACGCCGACCTCGTCTCCGAGGAGACCGACGCCGCGGTGGCCGCCCTCAGCCGGTGACGGGCGGCCAGCGCTCCTCGGGCAGCGGAGGGGGCAGCGGCATCCCGCGCAGGCGCCTCCGGCTCGGGTCGCCCGCCTCGAGCGGACGCACGGCGGGCTCCCGCCAGGCGACGTGGACGGCGCACGCCGCGTCGGGATCGTCCGGGTTGGCGACGATCGCCTGCGCCAGCGCCTGGGCGTCGGCGAGGCCGATCCCGGCGCTCGCGCCCGTCTCGGGGCCGAAGAAGTGGGCGGCGTCGCCGATGAGCACCACCCCGGGCGTCCACCACCGGGGACACGACAGCAGCTCCGGTTCGGTGTAGAGCAACTGGTCGGTGGAGGTGAGCGCCCGCACGCCGTCGGCGGCGGCGGGCAGCAGTTGCGCCCACCGCTCGGCGAACGCGTCGATCCCGGGCGCCACGGCGGCCTCGCGGCCGCAGCGGTCCATCGTCCGCCAGCCGAACGAGCCCTCGGGCCAGCTGAGCATCCCGATGTGGCCACCGTCCGAGAGGTAGGCCATCGCGAAGGGGTCGGCCACGGGGACGGGGCTCATCCACTCGATCTTGCCCTCCTCCATGGGGGCGAACTCGGCGGCCAGCCCCGCCATGTCGCGCACGCGGGAGCGCAGGCCGTCGCAGGCCACGACCAGGTCGGCGGGGATCTCCGACGCCCCGTCCGGCCCATCGGCCGTCACGCCGGTCACGCGCCCGCCGGCGTCGCGGACCAGGCCGGTCACGGTGTGCCCGGAGCGGACCTCCACCCCCTCCGCGAGGCGCTGCAGCAGGGTGCCGACCTCCACCGCGACGGCGGCGCTGCCCCCTCCGGGCATCGCCCCGAACGGGCGTCCGCGGCCGAGGACGTCGCCCAGCAGCCCGAGCTCCTCGAGCGCCCCGTAGCCCTGGTGGCCGAGCATGAACCCGCGCTTCACGTACCCGCCGGGCGCCATGCGCTCCAGCACCACCGGCGCCAGCCCGCGCCGCCGCAGCAGGCCCGCGAGCGTGAGCCCCACCAGTCCGCCGCCCGCGATCACCACCTGCATCGGGCGAGCGTACCCGACCGCCGGCAGGCGGCGCCTGCCCGCAGGCGCCTATCCTGACGTCCGTGCCCCAGACCGAGATCCCCGAGTCCCACCGCGACCTGCTGGACGCGCCGTTCGCGACGCTCGGGACGGTCGACCGGCGGGGCCGGCCGCAGCTGTCGCAGGTGGTGTTCCTGGCGGAGGACGGCGTCGTCCGGATCTCCCTCAACAGCTCGCGCGCGAAGACGGGCCACCTGACGCGCGACCCGAGGGCCGCGCTGCTGATCGTCGACCCGGCCTCCCCGTTCCGTTACCTCGAGCTGAGCGGCGAGGCGGAGCTGGCGGACGACGACGGGAGCTTCGTCGCCCGGGCGGGCGCGAAGTACGGCCAGGACTTCACCGAGCACGACCGGCCGGGGGAGCGGAGGGTCGTGGCGACCATCCGCCCCCGGCGGGTCTACGCGGCCGACCTGCGGGGCTGACTACCAGCCGCCGCCGGCCACCTGGCGGGTCGCCACGTTCAGGCGGTTCCACACGTTGATGAGGCTGATCGACATCACCAGGGCCGCGAGCTGGGCCTCGTCGTAGTGGCGGGCCGCCTCGTCCCACACCTCGTCCGGGACGGGGTCGGGCGAGTCGGCCATCCGGGTCACCGCCTCGGTCAGCGCCAGGGCCGCCCGCTCCGCCGCGTCGAAGTAGGGGGCGTCGCGCCAGGCGGCCACCGCGAACAGGCGGTCGTCGGTCTCGCCGAGCTTCCGCGCGAGCCGCGGGTGGTTCACGGCGCAGACGCCGCAGCCGTTGATCTGGCTGGCCCGCAGGTGCATCAGCTCGGTGGTGCGGGCGGGGATCCCGCCGCGCTGCACGGCCTTCGCCAGCGCCCCGAGGGCGTCCATCGCGCCGGGCACGCCGAACGCCGGGTTGTCGATGCGGGCTTCGAGGGTCACGGTGTCCATCGGTGGTTCCTCCGGTCACAGAGTGCATGTGCATGGTGTCGACCCGGTCGACGCCACGCGACCGGGAGATGTGACATGGCCGACCCCGCGACCCTCACCGACGCATTCGAGGCCCACCGCACCCACCTGCGGTCGGTGGCCTACCGGATGCTCGGCTCCCTCGCCGACGCCGACGACGCCGTGCAGGAGACGTGGATCCGCGTGAGCCGGGCCGGTACCGCCGACGTCGAGAACCTCGGTGGGTGGCTCACCACGGTCACCGCCCGTGTCTGCCTGAACGTCCTGCGGTCGCGCCGGGCGCGGCCGGAGGAGGCGCTCGACGACCACGCCTCCGAGCCGATCGTCGACCCCGCCGGCGGCACCGACCCGGAGCACGAGGCCCTGCTCGCCGACTCGGTGGGCCTCGCGCTGCTGGTGGTGCTCGACACCCTCTCGCCGGCGGAGCGGCTGAGCTTCGTGCTGCACGACATGTTCGCCGTGCCGTTCGAGGAGATCGCCGCGATCACCGACCGCACCCCCGCCGCCGCCCGCCAGCTGGCGAGCCGCGCCCGCCGCCGCGTGCGGGGCGCCGCGCCCGCCCCCGACCCCGACCTGGCCCGCCAGCAGGAGGTGGTCGAGGCGTTCCTCGCCGCCTCCCGCGACGGCGACTTCGAGCGCCTCCTCACCGTCCTCGACCCGGACGTGGTGCTCCGCGCCCAGATGGCCGGCGGCCTGCGCCGCGAGGCCCGCGGGGCGGCCGAGGTGGCCGGGCAGGCGCTCCTGTGGACGCGCACGCTCGGCAGGGACTTCCGCCGCCGCCCCGTCCTCGTCAACGGCGCCGCCGGCGTCCTGGCCCACCGCCCGGACGGCACCCCCGCGTCGCTCATGGGCTGCACCGTGGTGGACGGCCGGATCGTCGCGATCGACATCATCGCCGACCGCGAGCGCCTCGAGCGCATGGACCTCCCCGAGGCCGGCTGAGCCTCAGCTCCCGCCCTTCGGGCCGGCCATGTGCGGGTACGGCGCCCGTGTCGGCGGCCAGCACCATCGTGCCGTTGCGGCGGACGAGCGCCTGCCCGACGCGGCCCGTGTCGGGACAACCCGCGGACCGTCAGCGAGGCGACCCTCACCCGGGCGCCCGCTGCGGTGTGGGTCGCCACGACGGAGCCTTTGGCGCCCCATCCGACGACGCTGATCGTCTTCGCGTGGACGGGCGCGGCGAGCGGCTGGTGCATCAGGGCGGGGAGCTCGAGGCCGAAGCCGGG
>DASSBX010000155.1:0-5310 GCA_035698305.1 Miltoncostaeaceae bacterium
GCGGTAGTCGAGGCCCGCCTCGACGGCCAGCACGTCGGCGACGTCGGCGGCGGCGGTGAAGCCCTCCCGGGCGGCCCGCGCCCAGCGCTCCGGCTCCACCTCCATCCCCGCCACCACGGCGGCGAGCAGCCGCGCCACGGCGACGCACTCATCCAGTAGCCGGGGGACGCTGCCGTTCAGCAGGTGGAAGTGGTCGGTGCGCCCCGAGCCGGTGTGCAGGGTCACGAGCATCCCGGCCAGCTCCCCGGCGGCGATGCCCGCCTGGACGCGCACGACCGCGAGGGCGTAGGGGTTGCGCTTCTGCGGCATCAGGGCGCTCGCGCGGCTGTGACGGTCGGCGAGGGCGACGGCAGCGAACTCCTGGCTGGCCATGATCTCCAGGTCCTGTCCGAGCTGGGAGCCGTGGGTGGCGGCGGTGGCCGCGGCGGACGCCAGCTCGACGTATCCGTCCCACTGCCACATCGCGTCCTTCGCGTGGACCATCAGGCCGTCGCAGCCGAGCAGCTCGGCGAGCCGCTCGCGGCTGATCGGCCAGCGCGACCCGGCGCTGCCGCCCACTCCGGCGACGCTGCGGTCGAGCCAGCCGTGCACGCGGCGCAGCCGCGCGGCGTCGCGCAGGGCGGGCTCGGCGTAGGCCAGCAGCAGGTGGCCGATGGTGGTGGGCTGGGCGGGCTGCAGGTACGTGTAGTCGGCGGCGAGATCGCCGGCGTGGCGCTCGGCCAGTGCGACGAGGGCGTCGGCCAGGTCGAGCTGGGCGTCGTGCAGGTCGAGCACCCCGGCGCGCGCCACCAGGCGCAGCGCCACCCGGAACGCCTCCCGCCGCGGACGGCCCGCGCTGAGCCACCCGGCCGCCGACGCGCCCACCCGCGCCCTGAGCTGCGCCTCGCGCGAGTTGAACGCGTCGCCCAGCGCCGGGTCCCACGGGAAGCGCTCCGGCGCGATCGCGTCGAGCTCGAGCAGCCCGGCCAGCAGGCCGCGGGCGTCGTCGCCGCGGAGCGCGCCGCCCTCCACCAGCGCGACGGCGTGGGCCATGTCGGCGCGCGAGAGGCCGCGGGCCAGCCGGGGGCCGTGCGCCACCTCATGGGCGTAGCCCGATGCCACCAGCTCGGGGGCGGGCCCGCCCGTGAGGCGCCCGCCCGCCCCCAGATACTCGTTCTGCACGCGCCGGAGATTACCGATGGCGGCCACCGGGTTGACATCGGCCCTGCCAACTACCAAGCTACCGCCGCTTATCGCTCAGATAAGTTCTGCCTATGAACTACGACACCGTCCTCCCCTCGCGGCCACGAGGGGAGGACGACTCACCCGCTTGGCCCTGTCCGACCAAGGAGCGTGGCGTGATCGTACGACAGAAATCTCGATGGCTCGTCCTCCTCGCAGTGGCCGTCGCGGCGATCGCCGCGCTCGCGGCCGGCTGCGGCGGCGACGACGGGGACGGCGCGGCGGCGGCCGCCACCTCCGGCTCGGAGGGCGGCGGCACCATCACGATCGTCGGCTACTCCGTGGCGCGCGAGGTGTACGCCGACGTGATCCCGGCCTTCACGGCGACCCCCGAGGGCGCCGGCGTCAGCTTCAAGGAGTCCTACGCCGCCTCGGGCGAGCAGAGCCGCGCCGTCGCGGCCGGCCTGGACGCCGACTACGTCGCGTTCTCGCAGGAGCCCGACATGACGCGGCTGGTGGACGCCGGCCTGGTCGACGAGGACTGGAACGCGGGGCCCCAGAAGGGCTTCGTGAGCGACTCGGTCGTGGTGTTCATCACCCGCAAGGGCAACCCGAAGGGCATCGCGACCTGGGACGACCTGATCGGGGACGGCGTGGAGGTCATCACCCCCAACCCGTTCACCTCCGGCGCCGCGCAGTGGAACATCATGGCCGGCTACGGGGCCCAGATCGAGCGGGGGAAAACCGAGCAGCAGGGCCTCGAGTACATCGACGCGCTGTTCGAGCACGTGCCGGTGCAGCCGGCGAGCGGCCGTGAGGCCCTCGAGGTGTTCAACGCCGGCAAGGGCGACGTCCTGCTCTCCTACGAGAACGAGGCGATCGCCGCGCAGCGGTCGGGCATCGACATCGACTACACGATCCCCGACGAGACGATCCTGATCGAGAACCCGGTCGCGGTGGTCAACTCCTCCGGGAACCCGGCGGCGGCCGAGGCGTTCGCCACGTTCGCCCTCGGGCCCGCCGGCCAGAAGATCTTCGGCGAGAACGGCTACCGCCCGACCGACCCGGACGTCGCGAAGCAGTTCGACTACCCCCAGCCGAAGGGCCTGTTCACGATCGACGACCTCGGCGGGTGGCCGGAGGTCAGGACGACGTTCTTCGACCCGGAGAACGGCTCCGTGACCAAGATCTTCGAGGGCCAGGGTATTGCCACCGAGTAGCTCCAGCGTCGCCGCGCGCATGCCGCGCGTGACCGTCCCCGGGGCGGGGAGGCTCGCCTCCCCGCTCGGGATCGGGCTCGCCGTGCTCTACATGAGCGTGATCGTCCTGATTCCCTTCGCCGCCCTGATCGACGGCGCGCTCGACAACGGGTGGGACAGCTTCTGGAGGGCCGTCACCAACCCCCAGGCGATGGCCGCCCTGAAGCTGACCGTCGGCGTCTCGCTGGTGGTCGTCGCGATCAACGTGGTGATGGGGACCCTGATCGCGTGGGTCCTGGTGCGCGACCACTTCCCCGGCAAGAGCGTCGTCAACTCGTTCATCGACCTGCCGTTCGCTCTGCCCACCATCGTCGCCGGCGTCACGCTGCTCGCGCTCTACGGCCCGAACAGCCCGGTCGGCCTGAGCCTCGCGTTCACGAAGGCCGGCATCTGCCTGGCGCTCCTCGTCGTGACGCTGCCCTTCGTGGTGCGCTCCGTGCAGCCCGTGCTGCTCGAGCTCGACACGGAGATGGAGCAGGCCGCGGCGTCGCTCGGCGCCGGCGGTTGGACGATCTTCCGCCGCATCATCTTCCCCAACCTCCTGCCCGCCATCCTGGGCGGAACCGGCCTGGCGTTCGCCCGCGCGCTCGGCGAGTTCGGGTCGCTGGTGCTGATCGCGGGGAACGTGCCGTTCGAGACCCAGGTCTCGTCGCTCTACATCAACGGGCAGATCGAGTCGGACCGGCAGGCGTCCGCCGCCGCCGTCTCGGTGAGCCTGCTGGTGATCTCGCTGGCCTCGCTGCTGCTGCTGTCCGTCCTCGAGCGCTGGACGTCCCGCCATGCCCGCTAGGGACACCAACGCCGGCGCGGTCGGCCACTCGCGCGCCGCCCGCTGGAGCCTGCGGACCGTCGCGCTCGCCTACCTGGTGATGGTCCTGCTCGCGCCGCTCGTCTTCATCCTCTACAGGACGTTCGAGCACGGCTTCGACACCTTCTGGACCGCCGTCACCAGCGACGCGGCGCTCCACGCCCTGTGGCTGACGGTGGTGATCACCGCGATCACCGTCCCGCTCAACACGGTCTTCGGCGTCACGGCGGCGCTCATCCTGGTGCGTCGCCGCGTGCCGGGGCGCACCCTGATCAGCGCCCTGATCGACCTGCCGCTGGCGCTCTCGCCGGTGGTGGTCGGCCTGTGCGTCGTGATCGTCTGGGGCAGGAGCGGCTGGCTGGGCGGCTACGCCGAGGACGCCGGCGTGCAGGTGCTCTTCGCCGTCCCCGGCATGGTGCTCGCGACGATCTTCGTGTGCATCCCGTTCGTCGTCCGCGAGGTCGTCCCGGTGCTCCGCGAGGTCGGGACCGACCAGGAGGAGGCGGCGTCCACCCTCGGCGCCAGCAGCGCGCAGACGTTCTGGCGCATCACGCTCCCCGCGATCCGGTGGGGCGTGATCTACGGCGTGATCCTCACGACCGCCCGAGCGCTCGGCGAGTACGGCGCCGTGGCGGTCGTCTCCGGCCAGATCTCCGGCAATACGGAGACGATGACCTTGTTCGTGAAGCAGCAGTACGACCAGCTCGGCACGGACGCCCGCGTGGGCGCGTACGGCGCGTCGGTGGTCCTGATCCTGCTGGCCGTGATCGTGGTCGTCCTGATGAACCTCCTCAACCGAAAGGGCGGTGGCCGTGGCGATCACGGTGTCTGACGTCAACAAGCGCTTCGGCGACTTCGTCGCGCTGGAGGACGTCGACCTCGACGTGCCGAGCGGCTCGCTCACCGCGCTGCTCGGCCCGTCCGGCTCCGGCAAGTCCACCCTCCTGCGCGTCATCGCCGGCCTCGAGACCCCCGACACGGGGAGGGTCGAGATCTCGGGCGAGGACGCCACGAGGGTCCCCGTCCGCGAGCGCGGCGTCGGCTTCGTGTTCCAGCACTACGCGGCGTTCAAGCACATGACGGTGCGCGACAACGTCGCGTTCGGCCTCAGCATCCGCCGCCGCAGCAAGGCGGAGATCAGGGACAAGGTCGATGAGCTGCTGTCGCTCGTGCAGCTCGACGGCCTGGCGCACCGCTATCCCAGCCAGCTCTCCGGCGGCCAGCGCCAGCGCATGGCCCTCGCCCGGGCCCTGGCGGTGGAGCCGAAGGTGCTGCTGCTCGACGAGCCGTTCGGCGCCCTGGACGCCCGCGTCCGCAAGGAGCTGCGCTCCTGGCTGCGGCGGCTCCACGAGGAGGTCCACCAGACGACCGTCCTGGTCACGCACGACCAGGAGGAGGCGATGGAGGTGGCCGACAACATCGCGGTGATGGACCACGGCCGCATCCAGCAGGTCGGCCGTCCTCGCGACGTCTACGAGCACCCGGTCAACGAGTTCGTCATGAGCTTCGTCGGCCCCGTGAACCGCCTCCGCAACGACCGCTTCGTGCGTCCCCACGACATCGAGCTGCGGGCCGAGCCGAACGGGATCACCTCGGAGGCCACCATCCTGCGCCTCGTCCACCTCGGCTTCGAGGTGCGCGTGGAGCTGGAGGACGAGCACGGCGAGGCCCTCTCCGCCCAGGTCACCCGCGAGACCGCCGACCGCCTGGGCCTCGAGGCCGGCCGCCGCATCTTCGTGCGCCCCACAAACGAGCGCGTGTTCACCGCGGACGGCGCCGGGATCTAGCCCGACGCCGTCCGCCCGGCCCCCTGGCGTTCATTCGGACGCCGGGGGACGTTCATTTGGACGTCGGGCGACGTTCATTGGGACGTCGGGGGACGTTCACTTGCACGCAGGGACGGGGACGGCCGCAGTGACTCCGTGAGCTCGCCGCTCTCGACGTGGTGGAACCCGTGAACGGTGCCGTGATCGCCTGGGGCGACGCGAGATCGCTCGGCTGCCGGCGACGCCGCGATCAGGCACGCTCGGCAGCGCGACGGCGATGTCGCGCACGAGGTGCGGATCCGCCGGCGCCCGGAGG
>DASSBX010000156.1:0-11330 GCA_035698305.1 Miltoncostaeaceae bacterium
GTAGCCGGCGATGAAGATGGTGACGGTCGGGATCTTCTGACCGCCGACGGCGCTGATGACCTGCTTTCCGCCCTGCTTCTGGACCATCTTCGCGGCCATGTAGCCGACGAGGTAGCTGTTCTCGTTGGTCGCGAAGGTCAGGCCGCGCACGTTGGCCGGCTTGTTCTTCAGGGCCTCCCACGGGTAGTCCACGATCGCGAAGTTGTTGTCGGGGAACTGCGTGGCCACCGTGTCGAGCGCGTCGGCCATCAGGAAGCCGACGCCGATCGTCAGGCTCGTGTCCTTCCGCGCGAGGGAGGTCAGGTTCGGGATGTAGTCGCTCGCGGCCGTCGACTCGATCGGCGTGCCGTCCACGCCCAGCTCGGACTCGGCGCGCTCCAGGCCCTCGAGCGCGGACTGGTTGAACGAGCGGTCGTTGAACTTGCCGACGTCGCTGACCAGGCCGACCGTGAGGTCGGACGCCGGGGCCGCCGTCGTGTCGCTGGCCGCGCCGGAGTCGTCATCGTCGTCTCCACACGCGACGACGAGCCCGAGGGCCGCGACCGCGGCACAGACCGCCGCCATCGTCCTCCAACGTCGTCCCCTCATATGCGCCCTCCTCGCCCCCGATCCGGTGGCACCGGCCGGGTGACCTGCCGTTGGCTAGATAGCGGAGCGTTATACACCCAGGAGCGGTCGGCGCGACACCGTCCCAGCCCGTTCACCCGGGCGTGCCGACCCCGTCGGCGGCGATCCGCTCCCGGACGCGCGGCGGCATGTGCCCGGGGGCCTCGCCGAGCCGGATCGCGCCTGCCATGGCGGCCCGCCCCGCCTCCATGTGCACGGCGTCGTCGGCGTGCAGCTCGGCGAGCACCGCACCCCGTGACACGGTGTCGCCGGGCACCACCCGCAGCACCACGCCGGCGCCGGCGCTCACCGGGTGCTCCTTGCGCGCCCGGCCGGCGCCGAGGCGCCACGCCGCCTCCCCCACCGTCAGGGCGTCGACCGACGTGACCGGCCCGTCGACGTCGGCGCGCAGCTCCTCCACCAGCGGGGCGGTCGGCAGGGGGGCGTCGGGGTCGCCGCCCTGCGCCCGGACCATGCGGCGCCACGCGTCCATCGCGCGCCCGTCCCGCAGCGCGGCCTCCGGGTCGGCGTCGATCCCGGCGAGCGCCAGCATCTCGCGGGCGAGGGCGAGGGTCACCTCCACCACGTCGGCCGGGCCGCCGCCCTCGAGCACCTCGATGGACTCGCGCACCTCCAGCGCGTTGCCGACCGTGAGGCCGAGAGGGGTCTCCATCCCGGTGATCAGCGCGACGGTGCGCACGCCGTGCGCCTCCCCCAGGCCCACCATGGTGTGGGCGAGGTCGCGCGCCGCGCCCATCTGCTTCATGAACGCCCCGGACCCGACCTTCACGTCCAGCACCAGCCCGTCGGTGCCCTCGGCGATCTTCTTGGACATGATCGAGCTGGCGATCAGGGGCGTCGACTCGATGGTGCCGGTCACGTCGCGCAGGGCGTAGAGCTTGCGGTCGGCCGGGGCGAGGTCGGCGCCCGCCGCGCAGATGACGGCCCCGATGTCGGCCAGCTGGCGCACGAACTCCTGCCCCGTGAGGCCCGTCCGGAACCCGGGGATCGACTCGAGCTTGTCGAGCGTGCCGCCCGTGTGGCCCAGGCCACGGCCCGAGAGCTGGGGCACCGCGGCGCCGCACGCGGCGACCAGCGGGCAGAGCGGCAGCGAGATCTTGTCCCCCACCCCGCCCGTCGAGTGCTTGTCGACGGTGGGACGGTGGACCGGCGACAGGTCCAGGCGCTCGCCGGTGCGGATCATCTGGTCCGTCCACGTGGCCAGCTCCCGCGGCGACAGCCCGCGGAACACGACGGCCATGAGCAGGGCGGACGCCTGCTCGTCGGCGACGACGCCGTCGGTGTAGCCGTGCAGGAACCAGCGGATCTCGTCGTCGGTCAGCTCCCGGCCGTCGCGCTTCGCGCGGATGATGTCGACCGCGGAGTGGCTCACCGGCCCGCCCGCGCGGCCACGTCGTCCGGGCCGAACGCGTCCGGCAGCAGCGCCCCCAGCGTGGTCGGCTCCGCCCCCTCGCCCTGGTCGATGAGCAGACCGGGGCCCCCGTGCTCGTACAGCACCTGGCGGCAGCGCCCGCAGGGGGCCAGGGGGCGGCCGTCGCCCGCCACGATCGCCACCGCGGCCAGCCTGCCGCCGCCGGACCCCGCCAGGTCGCAGACCAGCCCGCACTCGGCGCAGAGCGTCACGCCGTAGCTGGCGTTCTCGACGTTGCACCCGCGTACCGTGCGCCCGTCCCCGGCGATCCCCGCCGCGCCCACCAGCACCCCGGAGTAGGGCGCGTAGGAGCGGCGCGTCATCGCCACCGCCTCGCGGCGCAGCGCCGGCCAGTCGACGGTCACGCGGCCGTCGCCAGGCCGTCGATGGCGGCGGGCGCCTCGCGGATGCCCGCGACGCGGGCCATGCGGGGATGGCCCTCGGCGATTTCGGCCATCTCGAGCGCCCAGGTGACGTGGTACGGCACGTGCACCCCCGCCCCGCCGATCTCCAGGACCGGCGCGATGTCGCTCCGCACGGAGTTGCCGACCATGCAGAACCCGGAGGCGGTCGCGCCCATCCGGCTCATGATCCGCTCGTAGGTGGCGACGTCCTTCTCGGCCACGATCTCAATGCCCTCGAACACCTCCGACACCCCGGACGCCGCCACCTTCGACTCCTGGTGGAACAGGTCGCCCTTGGTGATCAGCACGAGCCGGTGGTCGCGGCCCAGCAGGTCCAGCGTCTCGGCCACCCCGTCCAGCAGCTCGACCGGATGCGCCAGCAGCTCCTTGCCGAGCTCGAGGATCCGCTCGATCCGCGCCGCGTCGACCTGGTGGCCGCTCAGGGTCAGCGCCGTCTCGATCATCGACAGCGTGAACCCCTTCACCCCGTAACCGAACAGGGCGAGGTTGCGGCGCTCGGCGTCGACGAGCGCGGAGGAGGCCGCCGCGCCGTCGACCCAGGGCTCCAGGATCTCCACGAAGCGCTGCTCGGTCACGTGGAAGTGGCCCTCGGAGTGCCAGAGGGTGTCGTCGCCGTCGATGCCGATGACGTCGATCGCCATGCTCCCGATTCTAGTGGTGCCGCGCACCCCCGCCGCACGGCCGGTTTGCCCTACGGTAGAGGCATGACACTGGATATCGACACCATCCGCCGCGCCCCGAAGGTCATGCTCCACGACCACCTGGACGGGGGCCTGCGGCCGCGCACGATCATCGAGCTGGCCGAGGAGGCCGGCTACGACGGCCTGCCCACCACCGACCCGGGCGAGCTGGCCCAGGTCATCTCCCGCGGCGCGAACCGCAACGACCTGGTGCTCTACCTGGAGACCTTCGCGCACACCGTCGCGGTGATGCAGACGCGCGAGGCCCTGGAGCGGGTCGCCGCCGAGTGCGCCGAGGACCTCGCCGACGACGGCATCGTCTACGCCGAGATCCGCTTCGCGCCCGAGCTGCACATCACGGACGGGCTGTCCCTCGACCAGGTGGTCGAGTCGGTGCTCGCCGGCTTCGGCCGGGGCTCCGCGGGACGCGACCTGACCGTCCGGGTCCTCTGCTCGGCGATGCGCCAGCAGGCGAGCTCGCTGGAGATCGCGGAGCTTGCGCTGCGGCACCGGGACCAGGGCGTCTGCGGCTTCGACATCGCCGGCCCCGAGGCCGGCCACCCCCCGGCCCGCCACCTGGACGCGTTCTCGCGGGTGATGCGCGAGGACTTCCACATCACGATCCACGCCGGCGAGGCGTTCGGCCTGCCGTCGATCGCCGAGGCCCTGCACGTCTGCGGCGCGGAGCGGCTGGGCCACGGCGTGCGCCTCATCGACGACATCCAGATGGACACCGACGGCGAGTACCGCCTGGGCCGGCTCGCCGCGTTCGTGCGCGACACCCGCGTGCCGCTGGAGATGTGCCCGTCGTCCAACGTGCACGTGGGGGCGGCGCCGTCGATCGCGGAGCACCCCATCGGCCCGCTCGCGCGGCTGCGCTTCCGGGTCACCGTCAACACGGACAACCGCCTGATGAGCCAGACGACGCTCTCCGACGAGTTCATGCACCTGCACGAGCAGCTCGACTGGGATCTGAACGACGTCCGCTGGGCGACGATCAACGCGATGAAGAGCGCGTTCCTGCCGTTCGACCAGCGGCTGCAGCTCATCAACCGCGTCATCAAGCCGGGGTTCTCCATGATGGGCGCCGATGGGTAGCGACAACGGGGGCCCGCCCGCCGTCTGCGTCTACGCCGGCTCCAGCCCCGGCGCCGACCCCACCTTCACCGAGGCCGCCGCGGCCCTCGGCCGGACGATCGCGGCGCGCGGCCTGGAGCTCGTCTACGGCGGCGGCGCCGTGGGCCTGATGGGCGTCGTGGCGAACGCGGCGATGGCCGCCGGCGGCCGCGTGACCGGGATCATCCCTCGTGCGCTCGAGGAGCGCGAGATCGGCCATCGCGAGGTCACCGACCTCGTCGTGGTGGAGACGATGCACGAGCGCAAGGCGCTCATGGCCCAGCGGTCGGGCTGCTTCGTCGCGCTGCCCGGTGGCATCGGGACGCTCGAGGAGCTGGTCGAGGCGCTCACCTGGACGCAGCTCGGCATCCACCGCAAGCCGGTGGGGCTGCTCGACGTGTCGGGCTACTGGCGGCCCCTGCTCGCGCTGCTGGACCACGCGGTCGGGCAGCGGTTCGTGCGCCCCGAGCACCGCGCCGACCTGCTCAGCGCCACCGACCCGGAGGCGCTGCTCGACGCCCTCGCCGGCTGGCGCCCCACCCACGACGACAAGTGGATCGACCGGGTCGGCCGGTCGGCGTTGGAGCCGGGCGTCGGTTAGCCATGCCGGCGCCCGCCGTCACCCAGGTCACGCCGACGCGGCGATCCGGGCGTGGGAGGACGGCGACGGCACCGGCCCCTGAGGGGTTCGACTGAACCTCAGGGGCGGGCTCCCGGCCGCGTGACCACCCGGGCGGCGAGGGCGCAGGCGGCGCACAGGGCCGCCTCCGGCACCCGGCCGTCGCGTCGCGCCGCCAGCCAGGCGGCCGTGAACGCGTCGCCCGCCCCGGTGTGGTCGATGGCCGGGCCGGGCGGCGTCGCGGCGGGGACGGCGGCGTGGCCGCCCTCCGCCGACGCCCAGCGGGCGCCGTCGCCGCCCAGCTTGAGCACCACCTCGGCGTGATCGGCGAGTAGGTCGAGCACGACCGCGTCGGGGTCGCGCGTGCCGGTGAGCACCTCCGCCTCGTCGGGCGTCACGACGATCGTGGTGGCGCCCCGCACCAGGTCCCGGAACGCGGGGCCGCCCACCTCGGCGAGCGGCGCGGCCGACGCCGGGTCGACCGAGGTGGTCATGCGGGCCGCGGCCGCCGCCCGGAGCGCGGCGACCGCCGCGGGGCGGCTGCCGGGCCGCAGCAGGCTGTAGCCCGACACGTGCAGGTGCGCCCCGGCGGGCAGCGGGCGCTCCGGCAGCAGGGCGTTCGCGCCGGCGTCGGGCAGGAACGTGCGCTCGCCGGCGGCGTCGATGAGCACGACGCAGGTCCCGGTCGGGGCGCCCGGCGCCACGTGGAGGGCGGTCGTGACGCCCGCCCCGCGCAGGGCCGCGGCCGCCTCCGCCCCGGGGGCGTCGTCGCCGACGCAGCCGACGAACGTGACCGGCACGCCCAGGTGGCCCAGCCACGCGGCCGTGTTGCCGGCCGACCCGCCGCGGCGCATCCGGATCTCGGCGGGCGTGTCGCTCGCCGGGGCCAGGGGGCGGTCGATGCGCGCCACGACGTCGGTCATGACGTCGCCGAGCACGACCACCCCCGCGCCGGCCCTCACCCCGCGAGCGCCCCCGCGATGCGCGCCGCGAGCGCCGCGTTGCGCAGCACCAGCGCGACGTTGACGCGCAGGCTCTCCCCGTCCGTCCCCGCGTGGAAGCGGCCGAGCACGAACGGGGTCGCCTCCTTGCCGGCGACGCCCTGCTCCTCGGCGGACGTGAGCGCCTCGATCAGCACGCGGTCGTGCAGGGCCGGGTCCATCGCCTCGTCCGGCGGCAGCGGGTTGGCGACCACCACCGCCTGCCGCAGGCCCAGCTCGCGGCGGGCCCGCTGGATGGCGGCGACCTCGGCGGCGTCGTCCACCCGCCACGGCACCGCGTGCCCGGAGTCGCTCAGGTAGAAGCCGGGCATCCGGTCGGTCCCGAAGCCCAGGACGGGCACCGACAGCGTCTCGAGCCGCTCGAGGGTGGCGCCCACGTCGAGGATCGACTTGACGCCGGCGCAGACCACGACGACGGGGGCGTCGCTCAGCGCGAGCAGGTCGGCCGACTCGTCGAACGTCTCCGCGGCCCCCCGGTGGACGCCGCCCAGGCCGCCGGTGGCGAACGCCGCGATGCCCGCGCGGGCGGCGATCGTGGCGGTGCTGGCAACGGTCGTCGCCCCCGCGACGCCCCGCACCAGCGCCGGCGCGAGGTCGCGGAGCCCCAGCTTCAGGACGTCCTCGCGCTCGGCGATCTCCCGCAGGCCCGCCTCGTCGAGGCCCACCCGCACCTCGCCGCCGAGCACCGCGATCGTCGCCGGCACGGCGCCCTCCCCGCGCACCGCCGCCTCGATCTCCCCGGCGATCCGCAGGTTGTCGGGGCGCGGCAGCCCGTGGGCGACGATCGTCGACTCCAGGGCCACCACGGGCCTGCCGCCGGCCAGGGCGGCGGCCACCTCGTCGGCGATGCGCATCAGATCCGGGCGGGGTGCCAGACGGTGCGGATCTCGCAGAAGGCGGCGGCCGTCCCCACCGTCTCCGCGCCCCCGGTGCGGGCCACGCGCTTCAGGTTGCCCGCGGCGCGCTCCTCCAGGTCGGCGTGCATCCCGTCCGGCGCCCCGGACAGCTCGATCAGGTCCACGTCCTCGTGGTCGGCCAGCCACGGCAGCAGCGCCCCGCCGTCGCCGGTGAGCAGGTTCACGACGCCCCCGGGGACGTCGGACGTTGCGACCACCTCGCCGAGCGTGCTGGTCACGAGGGCCGCCGGCCCGCCGGCGACGGCCACCGCGCTGTTGCCGGCCATGATCGCGGGGAGCACCAGCCCGAGCACGCCCGCCACGCCGCCCCCGTCCGGGCAGGCGAGCGCGCAGACGCCGACGGGGATCGGCGTGGAGAGGTTCAGGAACGGGCCGGCGACCGGGTTCACGGCGCCCACGAGCTGGTCGAGCTTGTCGGCGAACCCCGCCCACCAGACGGCTGCGTCGACCGCCGCCTCCACGTCCGCCCGCGCCGCGCCGGCGTCGACGCCCACGGCGGCCAGCTCGTCGGCGAGTTGGGCGGCGCGGCCCTCCAGCACCTCGGCGATCCGGTAGAGGATCTGGCCCCGGTTGTAGGCGGTGCGGCCCGCCCAGGCGCCCTGCGCGCCGCGGGCGGCCCGCACGGCGTCGCGGGCGTCCTTGCGCGACGCGGCGGCCACGTGCGCCAGCAGCGCGCCGTCCGGGGCGCGCACCGGGAACGTGCGCCCCGACTCGGACCGCGGGAACGCGCCCCCGATGAAGAGCTTGTAGGTCTTGCGGACGGCGAGGCGGTCCCCCCCACGGTCGCTCACGCCGCCACCGGGGTGGTGTGGAGGTACTCCTGCAGGCCCTGGCGGCCCCCCTCGCGGCCGTGGCCCGACTCGCGGACGCCGCCGAACGGGCTGGCGGGGTCGAACTTGTTGAACGTGTTCGCCCACACCACGCCCGCCTGGAGGCGCTGGGAGATCCACAGGATGCGGGAGCCCTTCTCGGTCCAGACGCCGGCCGACAGCCCGTAGCGGGTGGCGTTGGCCTTCGCGACGGCCTCCGCCTCGGTCCGGAAGGTCTGGACCGCGAGCACCGGGCCGAACACCTCCTCGCGGGCGATCCGCTCCGCCCCGCCCAGGCCGCTGACGATGGTGGGCGGGAAGAAGAAGCCGCGCTCCGGCAGCGGCCGCGACGGCTGGTCGATGCGGCACCCGTCGGCGGCCGCCTCGTCCACGAACACGCGGATCCGCTCGAGCTGGGCGGCGGAGTTGATCGCGCCGACGTCGGTGTTCTTGTCGAGCGGCTCCCCCACCCGCAGCAGCTCGATCCGCCGCCGCAGCCGCTCCAGCAGCTCGTCGGCGATGCCCTCCTGCGCCAGCAGGCGCGAGCCGGCGCAGCAGACGTGGCCCTGGTTGAAGAAGATCCCGTCCACGATCCCCTCGACGGCCTGGTCGAGGGCGGCGTCGTCGAACACCACGTGGGCGCCCTTGCCGCCCAGCTCGAGGGTCAGGCGGCGGCCCGTCCCGGCGAGCTGCCGCCGGATGGAGCGCCCCACCCCGGTGGAGCCGGTGAACGCGACCTTGTCGAGCCCGGGGTGCCCGGCGAGGGCGGCGCCGGTCGCGCCGGCGCCGGTGACGACGTTGACGACGCCGGGCGGGAAGCCGGCCTCGTCGATCAGCTCGGCCAGCAGCAGGGCGGTGAGCGGCGTGGTCTCGGCGGGCTTCAGCACCACCGTGTTGCCGCAGGCGAGGGCCGGGGCGATCTTCCACGCCGCCATCAGCAGCGGGAAGTTCCAGGGGATGATCTGGCCGACGACGCCGAGGGGCCGGGCGGTCATGCCGGGCACCGCGTACTCGAGCTTGTCGGCCCAGCCCGCGTGGTAGAAGAGGTGCGCCGCCGACAGGGGCACGTCGATGTCGCGCGACTCCCTGATCGGCTTGCCGCCGTCGATCGACTCGAGCACGGCGAGCTCGCGTGTCCGGTCCTGGAGCAGGCGCGCCAGGCGGAAGATCAGCTTGGCCCGGCGCCGCCCGGGCATGTCGCGCCACGTCCCCTCGTAGGCGCGGCGCGCGGCGGCGACGGCGGCGTCGACGTCGGCGGGCGACGCCTCCGCCACGTCGGCCAGGTGGGCGCCGGTGGCGGGCTCGATGGTGGGGAACGTCGCGCCGCCCTCGGCGGGGCGCTCCTCGCCGTCGATCACCAGGCCGTACGACGGCCGGATCGCGACGATGTCGCGCGCCTCCAGCGACGGGACGTACTCGGCGAACTGCTGCGCCAGGTCGGTGGCGGCGTCGCGCTTGGGGGTGGTGGTCATCTCAGTCCACGGGGAGGTCGGTGGTGCGGGCGTAGCGCCCGGTGCGCCGGAAGCGCAGCTGCAGCAGGATGTCGTTGAGCAGGGACGAGGCGCCGATGCGGAATCGGTCGGGGTGCAGCCACGCCGTGCCGAGGGTCTCGGACACGAGCGCCAGGTAGCCGAGCGCCTGCTTGGAGGTGCGGATGCCGCCGGCGAGCTTCAGGCCCACCTCGCGGCCGGTGGCGTCGGCGTGGTCGCGGATCGCCTCCGCCATGCACAGCGCGGTCGCCGGCGTCGCGGAGACGGGGAGCTTGCCGGTGGACGTCTTGATCACGTCGCTGCCGGCCGCCATCGCGATCATCGACGCCAGGCGGGTCATCTCGTAGGAGCCGAGCTCGCCCGTCTCGAGGATCGTCTTCAGGTGGGCGGGCCCGCAGGCCTCCTTGGACGCCGCGACCTCGTCGAACACGTCCTGCAGCCGCCCGGCGAGCAGGGCGCCGCGGTTCAGGACGATGTCGATCTCGTCGGCGCCGTCGGCAACCGCCTGCCGGATCTCGTCGAGGCGGTCGTCCAGATGGCTCTGCCCCGACGGGAACGCGCCGGCGACGGACGCGACGTGCACGCCGGTCCCGGCGACCGCCTCCGCGGCGACCGCCACCAGCGCCGGGTACACGCACACCGCCGCGACCGGCGGGACGGTGGGGTCGTCGGGGTCGGGGCGCAGCGCCCGGGCGCACAGCGCGCGGACCTTGCCGGGGGTGTCCATCCCCTCCAGCGTCGTGAGATCGATGCAGCGCACCGCCAGCTCCAGGCCGGCGGCCTTGCTCTCGCGCTTGATGGAGCGCGCCACGAGGCGGGCGGCCCGCTGCTCCAGCGCGTAGCCGTCGACCGCGGCGACGCGCAGCGACCGCCCGGCGCCGAGGTCGAGGACGGGCCCGCGGCCGTCGCGGTCGAGGGTGATCATCGACGGATCTTGGCACGACCGGGGCCGCGCGTCAGGCCAGGAGCAGCTCCTCGAGGCCCGCGCGGACCGCGGCCAGGCGGGCGCGGGCGCGCTCCCGGGCCGCCCGGACCCCGTCCCGGCCCACCGGCTCGACGGCCTCGCAGTAGCACTTGAGCTTCGGCTCGGTGCCGCTCGGGCGCACCACGGCGCGGGTCCCGCCCGCCAGGTCGATGCGCAGGACGTCGCTCGCCAGGCTCGCGACCGCGGTCACCGGCTCGCCCCCCACCCGCGCCGGCGGGGCGGCGGCGAGGCGGCCCACCAGCGCGGCCCGCCGCGTGGCGCCGCCGGGCGCCTCGTCACGCAGCGAGAAGTTGTCCGTCACGTGGGCGCCGTGGCGTTCGTGGAGCGCGTCGAGCATCCCCGGCAGCGTGAGGCCCCGCGCGGCCGCCCACGACACCATCGACGCGACCGCCACCCCCGCCGAGATGCCGTCCTTGTCGCGCACCTCGGGACCCACCGCGTACCCGATCGCCTCCTCGTAGGCCAGCACCTGGGTCCACTCCGGGTGCTCCATCGCGGGGCGGCAGAGCCACTTGAAGCCGGTGAGCGTCTCCTCGTGGCGGGCGCCGTGGTGGGCCGCGACCTTCCCGAGCAGTGATGACGACACGACGCTCGACACGGTGAGTCGCCCGGGCCCGGACGTCACCTCCCCGAGGAGCCAGTCCCCCAGCAGGGCCCCCACCTCGTCCCCCGTCAATTGACGTGTGCCCGATGCGCCAATTGACGCATCCGGGACGAGCACGGCCACGCGATCGGCGTCCGGGTCGAGCGCGATGCCGAGGTCCGCGCCGACGTCGGCCATCCCGGCGGCGAGCAGCGCCGTGACGCCCGGCTCCTCCGGGTTGGGGAACGCGACGGTCGGGAAGTCGGGGTCGGGCGACGACTGCTCCGCGACCGGGTGCACGTCGTCGTGGCCGGCCCGCGCCAGCAGGTCGGCGATCCAGGCACCCCCCACCCCGTGCATCGCCGTCGTCGCGATGCGGATCGGCGCCGCGGGCCCGGGGACCCTGGAAAGCGTCGCGCCCCGGTACCCCTCCAGGACCTCGTCCGGGATCGTCGCGGCGGGCGGTGCGCCACTTGGCGTCCCGGGTCGACGCCAATTGGCGTCGACGCCGTCGGCGACCCGGTCGATCTCGGCCGCGACCAGGCCGTCGACCGGCGGGATGATCTGGGCGGCGTCGCCCATGTAGAGCTTCATCCCGTTGTCGCGGGGCGGGTTGTGGCTTGCGGTGACGACGATGCCGGCGGCGGCGCCGACGGCGCGGATGGCG
>DASSBX010000157.1:0-4966 GCA_035698305.1 Miltoncostaeaceae bacterium
GGCAGCCCGACCGGCGACCGCAGCGAGGTGCAGATGCTCAAGCTGGCGCTGGGGGAGGAGGTGGCCGCCCGCGTCGCCGTGAGCGCCCCCAAGTCGATGCACGGCCACTGCATGGGCGCCACCGGGGCGCTCGAGGCGTCGATCACCGCGCTCGCGGTGAAGGAGGGGCTCATGCCCCCCACCGTCAACCTCCACTCCGTGGACGCCGACTGCACGGGCGTCGACCACGTGGCGAACGAGGCCCGGCGCGCCGACATCCGCGTCGCCCTGTCGGCCAACTACGGGCTCGGCGGCCACAACGCGGTGCTGGCGCTCACGAAGCACGATCCGGACGGAGCCGGATGATCGAGCGGATCCGCCGCCTGTCGCCGCGGGCCGAGAAGACGATCCGGCTGGTGGCCGTCTGCGCGGTCGCCGCGGTCCTCGGCATCATCGCCGTCGTCCGCGACAGCGAGGCCCTCGGCTACGCCGCCGTCGCCATCGTGTTGGCCGGCATCCTGGCCGGTCCCCTCGTCGCCCGCCTGCTCGCGCCGCCGGAGGGCAGCGGGTGACGACCCGCTAACCTCAGGCGGATGAGCGACGCGACCCGGGAGACGCTGGACCGCCTGCTCGCCGAGCGCATCATGGTGCTCGACGGCGCCACCGGCACGATGATCCAGCGGCACACGCTGACGGAGGAGGACTTCCGCGGCGAGCTGCTGCGCGACCACGGCCGGCCGCTGAAGGGGAACAACGACCTCCTCACGCTGACGCGCCCCGACATCGTCACGGGGATCCACCAGGCGTTCCTGGAGGCCGGCGCCGACATCATCGAGACCAACACGTTCAGCTCGACGAGCGTCGCCCAGGCCGACTACGCCTGCGAGCACCTCGTCCGCGACCTGAACGTGGAGGCCGCACGCCTCGCGCGGGCCGCCGCCGACGAGTGGACGGCGCGGACGCCCGACAAACCCCGCTTCGTGGCGGGCGCGCTCGGGCCGACGAACCGCACCCTCTCGATCTCCCCCGACGTCGAGGACCCCTCGAAGCGGGCGATCACGTACGACCAGCTCCGCGAGGCGTACGCCGAGCAGGTGCGGGGCCTCGTCGAGGGCGGCGCCGACCTGCTGCTGGTGGAGACGATCTTCGACACGCTCAACGCCAAGGCCGCGATCCACGCGATCGAGGACGTCGTCGAGGAGACGGGCCGCCGTCTGCCGCTGATGATCTCGGTGACGATCACCGACCGGAGCGGACGCACCCTGTCGGGCCAGACCATCGAGGCCTTCTGGATCACGATCGCCCACGCCCGGCCGTTCAGCGTCGGCGTCAACTGCGCCCTGGGGGCCGCGGAGATGCGGCCGTACATGGCCGACCTGTCCCGCGTCGCGACGTGCTGGACCAGCTGCTACCCCAACGCCGGCCTGCCGAACGCCTTCGGCGAGTACGACGAGGGCCCCGACGAGACCGCCGGGGAGCTGCGCGGGTTCGCGTCGAGCGGGCTGGTCAACATCATGGGCGGCTGCTGCGGCACCACCCCCGACCACATCCGCCGGATCGCCGAGGTCGCCGCCGGCGAGCGGCCGCGCACGCCCCCGTCGCCGGAGGGGCTCACGCGCATCGCCGGCCTGGAGCCGCTGGTGGTCACCCCGGACTCCAACTTCCTGATGATCGGGGAGCGCACCAACATCACGGGGTCGAAGCGCTTCGCGACGCTCATCACGTCGGGCGACTTCTCCACCGCCCTCGACGTGGCCGCCGAGCAGGTCCGCAACGGCGCGAACATCATCGACGTGAACATGGACGAGGCGATGCTCGACTCCGAGGCCGCCATGACCACGTTCCTCAACATGGTCGCCACGGAGCCGGAGATCGCCCGCGTGCCGATCATGGTCGACAGCTCCAAGTGGTCGGTGATCGAGGCCGGGCTGCGCTGCGTGCAGGGCAAGCCGGTGGTCAACTCGATCAGCCTGAAGGAGGGCGAGGAGGACTTCCTCGCGAAGGCCACGCTCGCGCGCCGCTACGGAGCCGCGATGGTGGTGATGGCGTTCGACGAGACCGGCCAGGCCGACTCGGAGGACCGCAAGGTCGCGATCTGCGAGCGGGCGTACCGGCTGCTGGTGGAGCGCGTCGGCGTGCCGCCCGAGGACATCATCTTCGACCCCAACATCTTCGCGGTGGCCACGGGGATCGAGGAGCACAACCGCTACGCCATCGACTTCATCGAGGCGACCCGGCGGATCAAGGAGGCGTGCCCCGGCGCGAAGGTCAGCGGCGGCGTCAGCAACCTGTCGTTCTCGTTCCGCGGCAACGAGCCGGTGCGCCAGGCGATGCACTCCGCCTTCCTGTTCCACGCCACGCAGGCGGGGATGGACATGGGGATCGTCAACGCCGGCCAGCTCGCGGTCTACGAGCAGATCGACGAGGAGCTGCTCCAGGCGGTCGAGGACGTGCTGTTCGACCGCCGCCCCGACGCCACCGAGCGCCTCGTGGACCTGGCGGAGCGGTACAAGGGCGCCGGCGCCGCCCGCGTCGTCGACGACGGCTGGCGCCAGGGCACGGTTGAGGAGCGCCTGTCGCACGCCCTGGTGAACGGGATCGTCGACTTCGTCGAGGAGGACACCGAGGAGGCCCGCCAGGCCTATCCGAGCCCGCTCGCCGTGATCGAGGGCCCGCTGATGGCCGGCATGGGCGTGGTGGGCGACCTGTTCGGCGCCGGCAAGATGTTCCTGCCGCAGGTGGTGAAGAGCGCCCGCGTGATGAAGCGGGCCGTGGCGGTGCTCGAGCCGTACATGGAGGAGGAGCGCGCCGCGGCCGAGGCCGCCGGTCGTGACATCGACGCCCAGGGCACGATCGTGATGGCCACCGTGAAGGGCGACGTCCACGACATCGGCAAGAACATCGTGGGAGTGGTCCTCGGCTGCAACAACTACCGGGTGGTCGACCTGGGCGTGATGGTGCCGGCCGACCGGATCCTGGACACGGCGGCCGAGGAGGGCGCCGACATGGTCGGCCTCTCCGGCCTGATCACCCCGTCGCTGGACGAGATGGTGAACGTCGCCGCGGAGATGGAGCGGCGCGGCCTGGACATCCCGCTGCTGATCGGCGGCGCCACCACCTCGCGGCAGCACACGGCGGTGAAGATCGCCCCGGTCTACTCGGAGTCGGTCACCCACGTCCTCGACGCCTCCCGGGCGGTGGGCGTGGTGTCGCGGCTACTCGACCCCGCGCAGCGGCCGGCGTTCGAGCAGCAGACGCGCGACGAGCAGGACCGCCTGCGCGAGCAGTACGCGACCCGCCGCGCCAAGCCGATCCACCCGTACACCACCGCGCTGGAGCGGCGGCCCCCCATCGAGTGGCGGGCGCAGGACGTCCCGACGCCGGAGTTCACGGGCCGGCGGGTGCTGGTCGACGTGCCGCTCGCCGACATCGTCCCGTTCATCGACTGGACCTTCTTCTTCCACGCCTGGGAGCTGAAGGGCAAGTTCCCCCAGGTCCTGGACGACCCGCGCCACGGCGAGGCCGCCCGCGAGCTGTACGCCAACGCGACGGCGATGCTCGACCGGCTCGTCGCCGAGCGCCGTCTGCGCGCGAGCGGCGTGTACGGCTTCTGGCCCGCGAACGCCGACGGGGACGACATCGTGCTGTGGGCGGACCGCGACCGCACCGCCGAGGTGGTCCGCTTCCCGATGCTCCGCCAGCAGCGCGTGAAGGCCGACGACAAGCCGCAGTACTCGCTCGCCGACTTCGTCGCGCCCCTCGACTCGGGGCTGCTCGACCACGTGGGCGCGTTCGCCGTCACGGCGGGCCTCGGCGCCGCCGAGATCGTCGCCGCCTTCGAGGCCGAGCACGACGACTACTCGGCGATCATGGTCAAGGCGATCGCCGACCGCCTGGCCGAAGCGTTCGCCGAGATGCTGCACCAGCGCGCCCGTCGCGAATGGGGCTACGGCGGCGGCGAGGACCTGAGCAACGCGCAGCTGATCGCGGAGGAGTACCGCGGCATCCGCCCGGCGTTCGGCTACCCGGCGTGCCCCGACCACCTGCCGAAGAGGCGGCTGTTCGAGCTGCTCGAGGCCGGTGAGATCGGCATGCGCCTCTCCGAGAGCCTCGCGATGATGCCCCCCGCCTCGGTGAGCGGCATCTACATCCAGCACCCGCAGGCCCGCTACTTCGCGATCGGCCAGATCGGCCGCGACCAGGTGGAGCGTTACGCGGAGCGGATGGGGATGCCCGTCGCCGAGATCGAGCGGTGGCTGGCACCCAACCTGGCGTACGAGCGCGAGGGGCAGGCGACACCGGCCTAGCCGCGACGGGGCGGCGGGTCGCGCCGCCCGGCCCGCGCGACGGTCAGATGTCGAACTGCTCCTTGGCCAGGTAGAGCCGGGCCTGGCGGGCGCCGTCGGAGAGGGCGGCGAGCTTGCGCTCCACCACCTCGGGCTCCAGGAGCTCCAGCCCGGGGGTGGCGACCACCCACAGGGCCGACGGCACGCCGTCGCGGGCGGCGTCCAGGGTGCGGCGGGCCACGTCCATCACGCCCTCCACCTCCTCCGAGGCGCCGTCGACCGCCTCCACCGCCGCGTCGCCGTCGCCCAGCAGGTAGGTGCCGGGGGGCGCGTCCCCCGGGGTCTCGACGATGAGCCCGCCCATCCCGTCGAAGGCGCCCGCGTCGACCGCGCGGGCCTTCAGCGGCAGGTGGGGCGCGGCGGCGCGTGCGGCGGCGAGCGTCTCGGGGGTGTCCTCGTCGGCCCCGCTCGCCGCGACGTCGATGCCGATGCGCGCCAGGCGGCCCGCCCACTCGGGCGGGCCGGGCAGCGCGCCGAGGGCGATCGTCGGCAGCACCGGGAGCTGGATCCCGAGCGCCGCCAGCTCGTCCCTACGGATCGACCCGTCCCTCGAACACGGCGAACGCGGCGCCCTGGGGGTCCATCGCCACGAGGATGCGCCCCTCCCCCGCCGGCATCACCGGCACGATCACCGTGCCGCC
>DASSBX010000158.1:0-5336 GCA_035698305.1 Miltoncostaeaceae bacterium
CTGGCCGCCGCCGGCGGACGGCCGCGGACGACGGCGCTGAAGGGGGTGGCGGCCCTCACCGCCAGCGAGCGGCGCGTGGCCGACCTGGCGGCGGAGGGGCAGACCAACAAGGACATCGCCCAGGCGCTGTACGTCACCCCCAAGACCGTCGAGGTGCACCTGAGCAACACCTACCGCAAGCTCGGGATCCGCTCGAGGCGCGAGCTCCTCGACGCGCTGGCGGTCCCGGCGTAGCGATCGGAGCGGACCGGGCGGGCGTGTGCCTCGCCCGGCCGGTCCGCTCCAGCGGTCCCACGCCCCGCTCCCGACGGCGGGGGGGACCGGCCTCGCCGGCTCAGGCGGCCCCGGCGGGCCCCTCGCCGACGTCCTCGCCGCCCGCGTCGGCGTCGTCTCGCGCCGCGGGCCGCTGCAGGCGGCGCAGCCCCTCGAAGAAGCGGTTCCGCGCGCCGATGAACTCCTGCCAGCCGGGCAGCTCCAGGTCGCTCCACGACTCGTCGGAGCGCCCACCCCCCTCGGGCCGGGGCGCGGCCACGAGGTTCCCGACGCTGCTCACGTTCCCCCTCCCGGTCCGGTGTCCGTGCACCCCGACTCCACCGCGTCGCGGGCGGGCGCTCCAGACGCCCAAGGTGTCGACCGGCCCCACCTGGTGCCGTGTCCGGTGACGCTGGCCCGTTGTGGCCGCGAAAACCCGGCGGGGCCAGGACGCAGCGTCATCCGCATGGTGGTGCCCATCTGGATGACCGAGGACGCCGCATCCGCCTTGGCTTGCAGCACGCCAGAACGGGGCGGACGTCGCCTGACGCGGCACTAGGCGGCGGCCGCCGCGGCGAGCGCGCGGCGGTCGAGCTTGCCGCCGGCGAGCCGCGGGAGGGCGTCGAGCACGTCGACCCGGGCGGGGGCCAGGGCCGGCGTGAGGCGCCGGGAGACGTGGCGGCGCAGCTCGCGGGCCAGCACGCCGTCGCCGCGGCCGCCGGTCACCGCTGTGGGCGCCGGGACCACGAACGCCGCGGGCCGGATCCGCCCGCCCCGGTGCGCGCGCCCCACGACGGCGGCCTCGGCCACCATGGGGTGGTCGGCCAGGGCGCCCTCGATCTCCGCGGGGCTCACCAGGCGGCCGCCCACCTTGAACAGGTCGTCGGCGCGGCCCAGCAGCCGCAGCCCGCCGCCGGCGGCGTCGCGGGCGGCGACGTCCTCGGTCCGGGTCCAGCCGCCGTCGCGCAGGCGCGCGGTCAGGCCGGGGCGCCGCCAGTACCCCGCGGCGGCGCGGGGCGTCCGCACCAGGATGCGGCCCTCCGCGCCCCCGTCGAGCCGCACGTCCACGCCGGGGGCGACCCGGTCGAGCACGTCGTCGCCGTCGCCCCACAGGTACACGTCGCCGCATTCGGAGGCGCCGAGCGCGTCGATGAGGCGCACGCCGTGGCGCGCGAGCTCGGCCCGCAGGCCGGCGGGCAGCCGATCCCCCGACGAGACCGCCGCCCGCAGGCCCGCGAGGTTGTCGGCCAGCCCCGGCGAGTGGCGCAGGGCCGCCGCGATCTGGGCCCAGTGCATCGGCACCGCGGCGAGCACCGTCACCCCGGTGCGCGCCACCAGCTCCAGCGTCCCCCGCGGCGTGGGCCGGCGCGCGGTCAGCACCGCCGCCGCGCCTGATCCGAGGGGCCGCAGCAGGCCGATGAAGCACCCGAGCGCCGTCGCCGTCCGCGCCACCGCCAGCACCCGGTCGCCGGGGCCCGCCCCGAGCCCGTCGCGCAGCCAGTTGGGCCCCTCCGGCGCGAGGCCCGCGCGGGTGTGCACCACGCCCTTCGGCCGCCCCGTCGACCCCGACGTGGAGACGATCAGGGCGGGGTCGTCCCCGCGCCGCCCGGACGCCCGGACGGGGGAGACCGGGCGCGGTACCCCCCGGTCCAGGGTGCCGGGGCGGTCGACGACGACGGCCGGTTCGCAGTCGTCCACGACCGCCGCCGTCGCCTCCCTTGACCACCCCGGGTCGAGCGGCACCGCGATCGCGCCGATGCGCATCGCCCCCACCAGTGCCGCCGCGGCCTCCCGCCCGTCCGGCAGCGCGACCCCCACCCGGTCCCCGGCGCGAACGCCGAGCGCCTCCAGCCCGTCGGCGGCCCGGCCGCCGGCCTCCCACAGCTCCGCCACCGTCCACCAGCCGGTATCGTCCACGACCGCCACAGCGTCGCCCCGGGCGGCCACGTTCCGGCCGATGAGGTCGTGCGCCACGCCGATCGCGACTTCACCATCGGGCATGCCCCGATGGTCCGCCGGATCAGTGGCCCCGGGACACGCCCCCTAGGGCTCGACGGGCCACACTCGGGTGGCGGATCTCAGACGAGCCCGAGGTCCGCCATCCGTCCCCGGACAGCCGCCGCCCGCGCCAGGGCGGCCATCCGGGTGCTGTCGCGGCGGGTGTAGGCGTCGCGGAGGGGCCTGTCCTGGCGCGAGATCCCCGTGTAGAGCTGGGTCAGCGGCGTGAACTGGTCGATCCGCTCGCGGATGGGTCTGCCGTCCTCGTCGAGCCGCCCGATGTTGCGGAACACGATGTCGGGACCCTCGGTCCGGTCGCCCTGCCACCACTCCCCGGTCGCGGGGTCACGCCACGACAGGTAGCCGCCCTCCAGGACCTCCCGCGGACTCGTCACCGCTCCCGTGAAGCTGTAGCGGACCCCCGGTGCGCCGACCGGGTCGTAGTAGGCCGGGGTGACGAAGTCCGACATGAGGTAGCCGTTGACGGTGTACGCCCATTGGGCTCCGCCCGGCGGGTCGCAGACCTCGACGATGATCTCCACGAGACCCTGGCCGGCCATCGGCGACCCGCCCGGCACCGTGCGGTTGCCCCAGGGGTCGATGACCATCTCGATCACCTCGTGGCTCGCGGTGAGTGACCAGCCCGGGCTCGCCTCGACGAGCGAGAACGGCTGCCCGTTGCGATCCAGGTGCATGCCGACGCTCTCGATCCCGGGGAAGTGGTCGCCGACCAGGATCGGCCAGTACCCCGGGGGCACGTGCTCGAGCGACGCGAATGCGTCGAGCGTCGCGTACACCCCCCAGATCGGTGCCACGTCCCTCATGAGTTGCCGTTGCAGCGCCGCTGCGATCTCCAGGACGGTGCGCGTCGAGATCTGCGGGGCCTCGACGACGAGGGCGAGGTGGATGGGCGCCGTCATGCGCGGACTCCAGGGTCGAGCAGTGCCAGGGGATGGGGGACGCCGTCGGTCGGCGGTCCGAGGTAGGGCGCCTCGACGCTGGTCCCCGCCTCGGCGAAGCGCTCGCGCACCATGGCGAGCCGGGCGTCGGGGCCGTCGACCCCGCGCTCGGCCGCGGCCACGGCCGCGTCGGCGATGAGGAGGCAGCGGTGCGCGCCGAAGCTCTCCTCGCCGCCCGGGTCCTCCGCGAAGGCGACGCCGGGGGAGAGGGGCAGCGTCATCGCGGGGGCGCCTCCGTCGAGGAACGGCGCCAGGGCACGGGCCAGGTCCTCTGCTGCCGCGAGCGCGCGCCCGCGCTCGCGCCGCGGGAAGTAGAGCACGGCCGCGTCGCGCCGGTCGAAGCCGCCCTGGGTGGCGACGACCTTCGCCGTGAAGGCGAGCCCGGCGCCGTTCAGTCGCCGTGTGGCCTCGCGGATGAACGGCACGCCGCCCTCCGGGCGCAGGTCGAGGTACACCCGGTCGAGCGGCTCGGCCGGGAGCCCGCTGTCCCCGCGCGCCATGTGGAAGCCGGGCGCGAGTGCCGGCGCGTCGCCCGTGTGGCGGAGCGCGACGACGTCCCCCATCGCCGGCGGGCCGTCCCCCGCGGCGACGTCCTCGGGGGTCACCCAGAGGCGGAGGCCGCCCCGCCGGACGACCCAGCGCCCGTCGTCGTGCCCGATCACCTGCCACCCCGCCTCGAGGTGGCCGGTGCTCGCGTTCGCCGCGGTGAGCTCGCGGGAGAGGGCGTGTTCCCGGTCCTCCGGCGACGGCGATGTGACCGGACGGGGCCGGCCCTGGGTGAAGAAGGCGTCGTAGAGGCGCACCGCGATGCTGCCGACGAGCGCGAGGCGGACCCCCTCCGGGTCGGCGAGCCGCCGGACGATCTCGGGAAGCGATTCCGCCGTCCCCAGCCACGAGTGGCCCGCGGGCCACCGGACCTCCAGCGCGTCGAGCGCGTCGGCGATCGCCGACGCGTGGTCGGGATCCAGGCGATGCGTCACGGCATCCACAGCAGCTCCTGTGCCCCGCGGACCGGTCCCGCGAGCAGGTTCCTCGCGACCTGGAGGTGCATGATCGGCAGTTGGCGCAGGACCGCGTCGAACTGCGCGAACTCGAAGGCCGTGTACACGAGGCGGACGGCGGCGAGTTGCGCGCACCGCGTGCGCCAAGCATCGGGCTGCGCGTGTGGGACGGCGTCCGCGTACGCCGTCCAGAACGCGCCGAGGCCCGGCGCGAGGACCTCCATGGGGAGCTCCGCCTCGGCCGCGAGGCGCTCGGAGGTGACGCCGGGGACGGCCGGAATGGAGCACAGCCACGCGCTGACGCAGGCGGCCGCGAAGCAGCCGGCGTCCCACGCCGGCTCGCCGGCGCCGCCCATCTCCCAGTCGACGAGCCGGACGGCCGGCTCGTCCGCCGGCGAGACGAGCACGTTGCTCCACCGGAGGTCGCCGTGGACGACGGCGTCGGGCGTCTCGGGCGCGAGATCCCTGAGGCGCGCCTCGAGTCCCTCGTCGCGCTGCAGGACCTTCAGCAGCGCGATCCCGCCGGTGCTCATCACGCTGACCAGCCCGGGGGTGGGCCGGACGATGCCCACCCCGTGCCGCGTCCAGTCGGAGGCGGGGTCGTCGGGCGCAGGACCGGCGCCCTCGGCGTGGAGCTCGCCGACCGCCGTCCCGACCGCTGCGGCCGCGACGGGGTCGAGGGCGCCCGTCGCCGCAACGTGGTCTGCGAGGGTCACGCCCGGCACCCGGTCCATCTCCAGCTCGCCGCTGCCCGCGTTCCAGCGGGCGCCGGCCGGGACCCTGGCGGCGGTCGCCGGGCACCGGTGCCGCACCACGCCGTAGACGGCCGCCTCGCGCAGCAGGTCCTCCCGGTGGGTGGGGCTGCGCGGGCGCTTCACGAAGGCGGGGCCGGTGAGGCCCTCGCGATGCGAGGTGAGGTGCCGGCTCGGGGCCGCGGCGACGGTCACGACGGGTCGGTCAGCCGCCGCATCCCCTGACGGTCCACGGCTTGTTGCCGAGGTTGCCCCCGGCCTGGTCGCCCCACGCCGAGCTCTGCGTCGGCGCCTGGACGAGCCAGTCGTCGAGGAGGTCGCCGCCGAGGTAGGCCGAGGCCGCCCCCCCGATGACCGCCTCGTCGATCGCGCGG
>DASSBX010000159.1:0-3468 GCA_035698305.1 Miltoncostaeaceae bacterium
CGCGCGGCGGCGTGGTGGAGGGCATTGGTCAGCGCCTCCTGGGCGATCCGGAACAGCGCGAGCGCCAGCTCGGGCCGGAGCGGGCCGGGCTCGCCCGCCACGACAAGGCGCACGTCGGCGGCGCCCGTGCGGTTGGCCCACCCCAGCTCGCGCTGGAGCGCCTCCTCCAGCGACCGCCCCTCCAGCGGCGAGGGCGCGAGCCCCAGGACGCTGCGGCGCGTCTCGTCCAGGGCGAACCGGGCGGCGGCGTGCGCCTCGGCCAGCGCCAGGTCGAGCGCGGACGAGCGGCCGCCGCCCTCCGCCTCGGCGGCGCGCAGGTGCAGCAGCACGGACACGAGGCCCTTCGCGACGGTGTCGTGCACCTCACGGGCCATCCGGTTGCGCTCCTCGGCCGCCGCCTCGGCCCGCGCGTTCGCCTCGGCCGCCTCGTGCAGGCGCGCGTAGGTGATGGCCAGCGCGGCGTGCTTCGCGAACAGCTCCAGCAGGTCGGCGTCGGCCGGCCCGAACGATCGGGCGGGGTCGTGGCTGAACACGACGAGCGAGCCGATGATGTCGGTGCGCCACCAGATGGGGACGCCGATCACGCCGCGCAGCTCCGCGCGGTCCGCGGGTGGCACGTGCCCGCCCGGCACGTGCGCATAGTCGGCGAACACCACCGAGCCGCGCGCCCGCACGATCGCGCCGGTCACGCCCTCGGTCAGGGGGAACGCCATGCCGGACTGGCAGGCCACCCCGATGTCCGCCTCCTTGCGGTACATGCCGCGGGCCTCGTCGACCAGGCAGATCGACCCGGCGTCGCCGCCGAGCAGATCGATCGACCGCGCCAGGATCCGCTCGAGCAGCGGGCCGAGCGACAGCTCGGCGCCGAGGTCCTCGACGACCGCGGCGAGCGCCGCCGCCCGCTCACGGTCGCGCGCGGTCGGTCGGGAGGCCGACGTCCGGGGATCGGAGCTGCGCAGGGGAAGTCCCGTCGCGATGGGCCGGGCCCGCCGACCATACGGCGTTCGCCGTCGCCCCGACAAGCCGGCGGCGGGTCCGCGGCGCCCGGGACCGCCCGGAGGTGTCACATCCGGCGCCACCGACGCGTCGTCAGTGGGTACCGGATGGTGTTCGACCGAGGGGGTGATGATGTTCCACGGCTCCGCCGTCCACGGCCGCCGCTGGACGATGCTCGGGCGGCCCCTCGCCTTCGTCGGCGTCGAGATGCTGATGTGGGTCGTCTTCTACGGGGCGTACCTCGTGGTCCGGGGGCTGGCGATCAGCGCCGAGCCGACCGCGATGGCCAACGCACACGGGCTGATCGACGTGGAGCGCGCCCTCGGGATCCTCCGGGAGGCGCGCATCCAGGACCTGCTCAGCCCGCTCGACGGGTTCCTGTCGCTCTACTACATGCTGGGGTTCGGCCCCCTGGTCGCGGTCGTCCTGGCGTGGCTCGCCGCGGCCGACCGGGGCACCTACCGGTGGCTGCGGACCGCCCTGTTCGTCTCGGTCGCCATCGCGGGGATGATCCACGTGCTGCTGCCGGTGGCGCCGCCGCGCCTGGTCCACGGCCTCGGCATCGCCGACACCGTCGGCCTGTCGGGCGGCCACGACCAGGGGTCGTTCATGGGGATCGACTTCAACCCCTACGCCGCGATGCCGAGCATGCACGTCGGGTGGTCGCTGCTGATCGGCGTCGCCGGCGTCCGCGCCTTCCGGTCGCGGCCGCTACGCGCGTTCTTCGCCCTGCACCCGCTCATGATGACGATCACGGTCGTGGCGACCGGCAACCACTACCTGCTCGATGCCGCCGCGGGCGTCGCCGGCGTCGGCACCGCCCTCCTCGTCATCCGCGTGGTGCGGCGCACGTGCGGCCGTCAGCCCACGCGGACCACGGGCGGCAGCTGGTACCGGCCGTCGAGCAGCGCCTCGCCCGGCTCGTACACCCGCAGCAGCGGACGGAACCGTCCGGCCGGGGCCGGCAGCCAGTTGGCGCGTCCCTCCGGCGTGTCCGGCTCCTCGCGCTGCAACAGGATGGTGAGGGAGCCGTCGTCGGCGGTGTGCAGCCCGCGGGTGCGGTCGCCGATCGAGTAGCGGCCGATCGGGTTGCGCACCAGGTGGAACTCCTGCGCGTCGTACATCGTCACCGACCAGAACGCCGCGCACGGCGGCGCCTCGGCGAAGCGCAGCGCGTAGCGGCGGCTGCCGTCCAGCGGCTCGCCGGCGCCGTCGAGGTACACCACCGCGTAGGCGGCCTCGTAGCCGTGGTTGCCCCACAGCCCCGCCCGCGCCGCCGCCGCGCGCCGCGCGTAGCGCGCCGGGCCGTCGGGCAGCTTCCAGCGCTCGTCGTCGCGCGCGCCCACCTCGAAGAAGTCGAGGTTGTAGTCGAAGGCGTGGTACGTCAGCCCCCAGCCGTTCCTCGTGTCGCCCCCGGAGCCCTTCACGGCCTGCTCGAGCGCCGCCCGCCCCGCGACAAGCCCGTCCGTGAGCGCCTCGTGCAGCGCCGGGCCCGGCATGGCGTAGGGCGACTCCGGGTCGAGCAGCCCGAGCGGCGCGAACCGGGCCTGGTACGCGAGGTCGCGCGCCGCGGGCGGGAACGCCCGCATCAGCACGCGGAGCTCCTCGAAGAACCCGAGGTCCTCGCTGACGCCCTCCGCGGGGACGGGCAGGCCGGCGCCTGGAGCCGTGGGGGTGAGCGCCAGCGCGTCCTGCAGTGCGTGGACGGCGGGGAGGTCGTCGTCGCCGTCGACCGCCCAGCGCCCCACGATCGAGGCGACCGCGGTCGGCAGGCGGATCACCGCGGCATCGCCGGGGGCGTCGCCCTCCCATCCGGGCGGCACCAGCAGGTAGGTCCCTGCGGCGGTCCCGGTGGCGCGGCGGCCGACGTAGGCGAAGTTGTTCGTCCAGGCGTCGACGAACTGCATCACGTAGTAGCGGCCCGCCGAGTCGGGGACGTCGAGGCGCACGGGGCCGCCGCTCGCGTCGATGTTGGCGATCGAGTAGACGGTGTCGTTGTTGATCGACACGAACGTGGCGTCCGGGCCCGCGAGCGTCCGGGCGTGCCCGAAGGCGTTGAGGGGGGTGGGGGGCACGTCGCCCAGGCCGTGGAGGGCGATACGGGCGACCTCCCCCAGGTCGTAGACGAGCGGGTAGCCGTAGATGAAGGCGTCGGCGGCGAGTGTGGTGAGATCGTCGTCAGGCATGCCCGACAGGCTCGCACGGGGGGTTCGCCGCGCGCATCGCCCGTCCGGGATGACGTCGCCGACCGAGGAGAGACGACCGATGACCACGTCCCAGCCCGAGCGCTACGCGCGCTTCCTCGAGCTCCACGCCCGGCCGGGCGGCTTCGTGATGCCGAACGCCTGGGACGCCGTCTCCGCCCTGCTGCTGAAGGAGGCGGGGTTCGAGGCGATCGGCACCTCGTCCGCCGCCCTGGCGGCGTCCCTCGGCCGCCTCGACGGCCGCCACGCCGTGAGCCGCGACGAGCAC
>DASSBX010000160.1:0-2587 GCA_035698305.1 Miltoncostaeaceae bacterium
CGCGGGCCCTCCGTCTCGGGCGACGCCATCAACAGCGTCTCGAGCGCGTCGGCGGGCATCCCGCACGCGGCCGCGGCCATCGGGAGGCGCGCGATCGCGCCCTCCACGCCCTGACCCGCGTGCACGGCGATGTCGGCGAGCCAGACGGCGCGGGCGACGGCCTCCGCGGGCGGCTCGGCGTCGTGGTGGCGCTCCAGCGCGACGGCGAGGTCCTCCGGCAGGCCCCAGCGACGCGCGATCCAGGCGCCCACCCGGGCGTGGTCGGTGCCGAACACCTCGCGCTCGTCAGCGATGGTGCGCAGTTCGCAGCCGGGGAGCCCCAGCTCCCGGTCGGCCGCGACGGTGCCGAGGATCGCCTTGCCGATGTCGTGCAGCAGGCCCGCCAGGTACGCCTGCGACGCGAGGATCGTGGAGGTGCGGCGCGTGAGCTGCTGGGCGAGCGTCGCGACGTCGCCGCTGTGCCGCAGCAGGTAGAGCCGCGGGAACCCGTAGCCGGGCGTCGCGCCCTCGAGCAGCCGGTAGGTCGTCGCCGCCAGCAGCAGGCCGCGCAGCGTGCGCTCGCCGATCCGCACGACGGCACGGTCGATGGAGTCGACCGGTTCGGTGAACAGCGCCGAGTTGGCGAGGCGGAGCACCTGTGCGGCGATCTCGGGGCTCTGGGACACCCGGGCGGCGATGAGCCGCACGGGCGCGGAGCCGCCGTCGAGCAGCTCCAGCACGCCGCTGACCACGGTGGACGGCGCGGACAGGCGCTCGGCGGCCTCGGCCACCACGCGCGCGTTCACCCGCGTCGCGGTGCCGTCGGCGATGTCGGTGGTCGTCACGGTCACGGGCTCCTCCTAGTGCGCCACTAGGGCACGCGGGGCGCCTCCGCGGCGCCGCGGCCGACGAGGGCGCGGAGGGCGGCGACGGCCACGGGGTCGAACTCCGGGCCCGAGCGGCGCTCGAGCTCCTTCATGACATCGGCGGGGGCGAGCCGGACTCCACCCCAGCGGCCCGACCGGAGGTGGTCCCAGGCGTCGGCGACGGCCAGGATGCGCGATTCCAGCGGGATCGCCTCGCCGGCCAGCCCGTCGGGGTAGCCGGCGCCGTCCATCCGCTCATGGTGGTGCCGCAGCCACGGCGCCACGTTCTCGAGGCGGCTGCCGGCGAGCATGCGCTCCCCGATCTCGGGGTGGCGCCGCAGATCCGAGCGGGCGGGCTCCGGCAGATCGCCGTCGGCCGCCAGCACCTCGTCGTCCAGGCCGATCTTGCCGACATCGTGGATGAGGCCGGCCACCCGGACGTCCTCCACCGCGTCGGGCGCCAGGCCCAGCTCGGCGGCGAGCAGGGCGGCGACCCGGCCGACGTTCTCGTGGTGGCGGGCCGTGGCGGGGTGCTTCGCGTCCACCCCGGCGGCGAGGGTCGCGACGGTCGTGAGCACCGCCTCGTCGTCGGCGGCGCGCTCCCGCGACTCCGCCCGCAGGATATCGGCCGAGTCGGCGGTGTAGAGGAAGGTGCGGTCGCCGCCGTGGTCCCGCGCCCACTGCAGGGCGTCGCGCGCGTGGGCGACGAGGGTGTCGGCCCTGCCCGCCTGCGCGGGGAAGCTCGCCACCCCGACCGACAGCGTCACGCCGTCGCCGAGCCCGGGCGCCGCGGCGGTGGATGCGCGCAGGCGCTCACCCACCCGCAGGGCGTCGAGGCCCTCCACCTCCGGCAGGATCGCCGCGAGCTCGTCCTCGCCGAGCCGGCAGCCGACGTCCATCCCGCGCAGCCGCTCGGTGACGTGGGCGGCGAGCGCCTCGATCACGGCCTCGGCGACATGGCGGCGGCCGGCGGCGCGCAGGTCCGCGACGCCGTCGACGGCCATCACGGCGACGCTGACCGGCGTGCCGGCGCGCAGCGCCCGCTGGCACTCCTGCTCCAGGCGTCCGGTGAAGTAGCGCTCGTTGAAGAAGCGCGTGAGCGGGTCCACGACCCCGAGGTCGCGTATCTCCTGCTGCAGCACGGTTGCGGTGAGCGCGGAGGCGGCGTGCCCGGCCAGCGCGGCGAGGGCCACCAGGTCGCCCTCCGGGACGTCGCCGTCGGCCTCCCAGAACGCCGCGAGCACGCCCAGGGACGCGGCGGGACCCACGGGAACCAGGGCGGCGGTGCGAAGTCCCTGCCGGTGCAGGACGCTGTCGCCGGGCAGCGGGCCGCCCCACGCGGCGCCGCCGGCCAGGCCCTCCCCGAGCGCCGGCGTGACCAGCAGCGCCAGGTCGCCGGGCGACAGCGGTTCGAGGCCGTCGTAGGCGGCCACCTCGGGGCTGGGGGCGCCGGCGGCGAGGAGCGCGGCGCACGGGGCGCCCACCAGGGCGCGGGCCTCGGCCAGCACGCGCTGGACGGCCGACCGGGGCTCCCTGGCCTCGCGGACGGCGACGGCGGCCGCCTCCAGGCGGCGGGCCCGGCCCAGCTCGGCGGCGTGGGCGCGCTCGGCCAGGTGGGCGTCGAACGCGCCGCCGGCGACGGTGGCGACCAGGTCGAGCAGGGCCTGGGCGGCGGAGGCGTCGCCGGCGTCGCCGGGACGGGTCCACACCTCGACGGCGCCGACGGGGCCGTCGCCTCCCGG
>DASSBX010000161.1:0-2041 GCA_035698305.1 Miltoncostaeaceae bacterium
GGCCCGGTTGGACGGACGCGCGGTGTCGTCGAAGCGGATCAGGAGACGCGGCGCGCCGCCCGCGGCGGGGACGGCCCAGAAGCTGGAGCCGCCGGTCGCGTCGAACGCCTTGTAGACGATCGTCCGGCCGTCCTCGCTCCAGAGCGCCAGCTCGGGTGCCGCGAGGGAATCCCCCGCCACCAGCCGGTGTCCTGCCGACCCGTCGGGCCCCACGACCCAGAGTCCGTCCGGACCGCAGTACACGATGCTCCGGCCGTCGGGCGACCAGCGGCCGCCCCAGCTGTCCCTGCTGGTGAGCCGCCGCGCGGCGCCCCAGCCGCCCTCCGCGTTGCGCTCCACCACGAACAGCCGGCGCCCCCCGTCGGCCTCCCCGGTGAAGACCAGATGGCGGCCATCCGGTGCAAACCCGGCGGAGCGCTGATTGGGCGGGTCCTTCGCGACCGCGCGCTCCGGCCCGCCCTCCGCCGACATCACCCGCACCACCCGGTTGCCGCCCTGGTAGACGTGCAAGGCGAGTTCCCGTCCGTCGAGCGACCACCCGGTCACGAACTCGTCGTCCAGCGAGGAGGTGAGCCGCACCGGCTCGCCGCCAGCGAGCGGCATGCGGTAGATGTCCTGGTTGCCGCCGCGATCGCTGTCGTAGACCAGCGACCCGCCGTCGGGCGAGAGGACAATGCCCTCGATCGCCTGGGCGCCCTCGGTGACCGGCCGGGCGTCGGCCAGGGTAACCGTGCCGTGCGCGGGAATCCCGACCGACCAGATGTTCGAGGTATTGGTGAACACCGAGTAGGCGAGCTCCGAGCCGTCGGCCGACAGGCTGATCGTGTGCGCGCCGAGACCCGCGGTGAGCCGGTCGGGTGGAGCGGCCGGGCGGCCGTCCCGGTCCAGACGCACGGAATAGACGTCGCGCTCGCCGTCCCGATCGCTCACGAACAGGAGCCCGCGACTGTCCGGGAGCCAGGCCGGGCTGGTGTTCAGGGCCGTGGCGTCGGTCACCCGAATCGCCTCGCCGCCTTTGGCGGGCACCAGCCACAGCGCGCTCGGCGCCATGTTGCCGAGACTCGTCGCATTGCCCCACGGCACCTCGCCGTAGGCGAACACGGGATTGCCGCTGACGAAGGCGACCCAGCGGCCGTTCGGCGACCAGGTCAGGGTGTGCGCCGCCGGCTTGGCTGTCAGGAGACGGGGCGTGCCGCCGTCGGCGGGCTGCGCGTACACCGCCCAGTTCTCCGCATAGGCGATCTCTTTCCCGTCGGGCGACCAGGTGGGATAGGCCACCCACCGGCTCGGGCCCGAGGCCCGCACCAGCGGCCTGGGCGTGCCGCCCAGCGCGTCCACCACGTAGATGGCTCCGCTCGACTGGAAGGCGATCCGGGCACCGTCGGGCGACCAGACGGGTCGCCGGTGCGACCCCGGCAGCGCCGAGGACACCGCGACCGCGGGGCCGCCGTCCCGGCGACGCACGAATATCTGGAAGCGATCACCCACGTCAGCGGCGTAGGCGATGGTTTGTCCGTCCGGCGCGATGGCCGGATCGAGCTCGAGGCGGTCGTCGACCGCCACCCGCACCGCGGGTCCCGGTGCCAACACTGTCTCCCGGGTGGTCCGGGCGACCAGGCCTAACGCGAAGCCGAGGCCGAGCAGCCCGACGCCGCCGACGAACCGCCAGAGATGAGACGGCGGCGCCGGCGCAGGCGTGTCGCCCGAGGCCGGGCTCGTCGGGGCGGTGGGCAGCGACGGCCGGGCCCGCAGCTTCGCTGAAGGCGGCTCGGCAGCAGGAGTGACGACCACCGCCGGTTCGGCCCGAGCCGCCGGGATCGTGGCGGCGTGCTCCCCCGTTTCCTCCGCTTCGACCCGGCGGAGCTCCGCCGCGAGCGCGACCACCTCCCGGTCGGGGGGAGCGTCCAGCTCCTGCTCCATCAGGACCTCGTACACCCGCGCGTGCTGCAGCGCGCCGGCCCGATCGCCGGCCGCCACCAGGGCGCGCATCAGTCCGAGCGCTACCCGCGCGTTCAGGGGGTCCTGGCCCGCGAGCTTCCGC
>DASSBX010000162.1:0-3833 GCA_035698305.1 Miltoncostaeaceae bacterium
CCTCCCCGCCCCGGCGCCGCCGGTCCCGCAGCCACCCGGCGACCGCGATGCCGGTCAGCGCGCCGATGATGCCGGTCACGATCGCCACCTCGATCACGTCCCCGCCCTCCTCGACTCCGTGTGGTGGGGAAGGGACGGATACCCGCGGTGGGGGGCCGGAAACCCGGGGCCGTCGACGGCGAAGGCCCGCGCGTGGCGGGCCTCCTGAGCGGGAGTGACGGGACTCGAACCCGCGGCCTCCGGATTGACAGTCCGGTGCTCTAACCAATCTGAGCTACACCCCCAGCGGGCCCCGCGGCGGGGGCGGGAGTGGGCGGTGACGGATTTGAACCGCCGGCCACCTGCGTGTAAAGCAGGCGCTCTACCGCTGAGCTAACCGCCCGAACCACGTTCGGCTCCCGGGGACGATACCAGCCCAACGGTGAGACGGCGCCGAAGCCCCTCCGACGCCGTCTCGTGCGGCCGTTGCCCATCGGCCACCGGGTATGAGGAGCGACTCGAGGGAGTGAGTGGCTCGTTGTGGATTGAGTATCGCCCTGCGCCGGCCCGAGGTCACGGGTGCGTAGAGGGGATGCCCACGCCCTCGCCCCCGGGCCGCCGGCGTGGGAGCATCGCGCCGTGGAGCGGGCCGACCTCGAGCGCTGGATCCGGGCCTACGAGGCGGCGTGGAGGGCGCCCGGCACCGACGCCGCCGCGGAGCTCTTCGCCGAGGACGCCACCTATCTGACCCACCCGTTCGCCGAGCCCGTGACGGGGCGCGACGCGATCCTGCGCCTCTGGGACGACGAGCGCGAGCCGGGCGAGGCGTTCACGATGTCGTGGGAGGTGGTCGCCGTCGACGGCGACACCGGGGTCGCCCGGATCGAGGTGCGCTACCACCGCCCCGATCACGCGTGCTTCCGCGACATCTGGATCGTCCGCCTCGGCTCCGGCGGACGCTGCCGCCACTTCGAGGAGTGGCCGTTCGCCCCGGGCCGTTCAGTCGGCTGAGGGCGCGCCCGAGGGCAGGCCGAGGTCGGCGGCGATGGGCTGCAGGGCGGCGACCACGTTCGCGATGTGCGCGTCCAGCTCCAGGCCGATCAGCTCCGCGCCCGCGTACACCTCGTCGCGGTGGACGCCGGCGGCGAACGACGGCTGCCTCAGCTTCTTCCTCACCGACTTCGGGGTGAGGCCCTCCAGGCCCTGGGGCCGCACCAGCCCGCAGGCGTGGACGAAGCCGGACAGCTCGTCGCACGCGAACAGGTGCTTCTCCAGCGGCGAGTCGCGGGACACCCCCGTGTGCTCGGCGTGCGACAGCACCGCCCGGATCAACTCCTCCGGGTAGCCCTCGTCGCGCAGGATCGGCGCGCCGTCCTGGGGGTGCTCCTCGAGCGTGGGGTGGATCTCGTAGTCGAAGTCGTGGAGCAGCGCCGTGCAGCCCCAGAGCTCCTCGTCCGCGCCCTGCTCGCGGGCGTAGAACCGCACCGACGCCTCCACCGCCATCGCGTGCCGCAGCAGCGACTCGCTCGTGGTGTACCGGGTCAGCGTGGCCCAGGCGCGCTCGCGGGTGACCGGCTCGCTCACGCCGGCCACCCTACCGCCGCCCCCGCCGCCGCCGCCCCCCTACGCCTGCTCATCCAGGGCGGACGAGCCGGTGCGGGGCGCGCCGGCCACGGCGTGGGTCGATCGGATCACCCCGCTGGGGAGGCCCTCGGCGTGCCGCAGCTCCAGGCCCGCGGGGCGTGTCCCCGGGCCCGAACAGCCGCGTGCCGCCGCCGAGCACCACCGGGAAGGTCCACACGTGGAGCGCGTCCACCAGGCCCTCCGCCAGCAGGGACTGGATCAGCCCGGAGCTGCCGATCACCAGCACGAACCCGGCGGCGTCGAGGTGCACCCGCGTCACGGCCGCGCCCGCCGCCTCGTCCATGTGGGGCACGAGCCAGCCTCCGAACGCGAAGCCCTCGTCCCGGTCCTCGTCCGGCCCGCCGGGCCCCTGCATCACGCCGTCCAGCGACACGAACGTCGTCACGGTCAGCCTGCCCATCACGTCCTCCTCCGTCGCGCCCCGCCACCGCCGGCGGGGCCGGTCCCACCCATGCATCGAACGGAGGACGGGGGAATCGACACGAATCCGACCGTCGTCGCGTTCTGACGGATTGCCACGACCCCGGGGCGGGAACAGGCCGGTTCCGCCACACGATCTGACAGGAGGTGGCGATCATGAGAGGACGGGCGAGGCTGGCGGTCGCCGGCGCCCTGGCCACGGCGGCAGCGGCGTCCGCCGCCGTCGCGTTCGCGGGAGGGGGCGGTGTCGCCCCGACGGTGCAGGAGCGCCTGAGCGGCTACCAGGAGGACCCGGCCGCGATCTCCACGACGGGGACCGGCACCTTCGACGCCGTGCTGGACGCCAAGGCCGACGCCGTGACGTACCGGCTCCACTACTCCGCCCTGGCGGGGGACGTGACCCAGGCGCACATCCACCTCGGCACCCGGCACCAGAGCGGCGGCATCGCCGTGTTCCTGTGCTCGAACCTCGGCAACGGTCCCGCCGGCACGCAGGCGTGCCCGCCGGCGCCCGCGACGGTCACCGGCACGATCCGGCCGGCCGACGTGATCGGCCCGGCCGCCCAGGGGCTGGCCCCCGGGGCGTTCGCCGAGCTGCTCGACGCGGCCCGGGCCGGGGCGACCTACGTGAACGTGCACAGCACGCTGTTCCCCACGGGGGAGATCCGGGCGCAGCTGCGGCCGCGCGTGCACTGATCCCGGGCGGCGCCCGCGCGTGCCCGCGGGCGCCCCTCCACGGGCCTCAGCCGCCCTCGGGACCCTCCTGGACGGGCCCCCGGCGGCTCCACCAGGTCATCGACTCGCGGATCGCGGCGATCCACTCGTCCAGTGTGCGGCCCGCGGGGAGCACGTCGATGGCGTCCCCCTCGTGGCGGTGGATCCGCAGCCGCGGCGCCTGGCCGTCGGCGGACACGTCGTCCGGCGATGTCGGACGGCGCTCCAGCCGCGCGACGTCCGCGAACGCCACCACCCGCCGGCGCGCGAGCATCAGGCGCTCCAGCGGGTTGGGCTCGAACTCGATCCGGTCGTGGTACAGCCGCAGCAGCCCGCCGCGGGCGAGCCAGCCGGTGTTGATGCTCACCAGCCCGCGCTTGCGCACGCCGTCCTCGGGGCCCAGGAACGCGCCGTCCCGCAGGCCCACCCACAACCGGTCCCAGTCGGGGCGGTCGGCGTCCTTCTCGCTCCAGTCCCAGTCCTTCATGCCCACGGCGGGCTCCCATGTCCACGGGAAGGCGACCATCCCACCGGGGCGCGCCGACGGCAAGCGCCTCAGCGGCGGCGCACCGCCTTGCCGAGGGCGTTGGCGCGCCGCAGCGCCGCCTGCGCGATCCGCTCGGCGCGGTGCACCTGGCGGGCGGTGGCGGGGGTGCGGCTGCTGCCGACCAGCCGCAGCCGGGCGGCGGGGACGGCGACCCGGCGGCCCAGCAGGCGCGTGGAGAGGGCGGCGTGCAGCTTCAGCGCGGCGACCGAGATGCGTGTGGTGATGCGCAGCTGGCGGTAGGTGGCCTGCACCGTGCCGCGGGCGCCGGGGCACGCGCGCGACGGGCGGCGGCCGTCGGCGTGGGCCTGGATGCGGTGCAGCCGGCGCAGGGCCAGCTGGGCCACCCGCTGGCTCTTGGCGACGCGGCGGGCGAGCGGGCCGGGCTTCGGCCCCCGCGCCTTCTTCGCCTTCTTCGCGCCCGCGGCGGGCCGCGGACACGACTTGGCGCCCGCGGGCGGCCGTAGCGGGGTGGCGGGGGCGCCGATCCCCGCGGGTCCGGCGGGCGGGACGATCCTCAGGATGCGGTCGT
>DASSBX010000163.1:0-8164 GCA_035698305.1 Miltoncostaeaceae bacterium
CTCCATGGGGGTGCGGTCGGGCCCCATCGCGACCAGGGTGAAGTGGCCGACGACGCACAGCTCGGAGACGCCGGCCCTGGGGTCCTCCCTGCTCACCTCGACCCGCACGCGCATGCTCGTGCGCCCCACCGAGACCACCCGCGCGTGGACCTCCACCAGGTCGCCCTGGAGGATCGGGACCTGGAACTCGATGTCCTCGATCGCGCGCGTCACCACGGTGCTGCGCGAGCGGCGCATCGCGGCGAAGCCGGCGGCCTTGTCCATCCACGCCATCAGCGTCCCGCCGAACAGGTTGCCCTGTGGGTTGGTGTCGGTGGGGAACACCGACTCGAGCAGCCGCGCCTCCATCGCCCCCCCGCCTCATCGATCCCGGACGGGCGGCAGGTTACCCGTGCGGGGCCCCCGGGGCGCCGGGCGATGTATGAACCATCCTTCATCGGAAGAGCACGGAGGTGGATGCCATGAACGGTGAGCGCGCGCCCGCGATCGAGGCCCGCGGCCTCGTGAAGACGTACGGCGAGGTGCGCGCCCTCGACGGCGTCGACCTGGCGGTCCCCGCCGGGACGGTGCTCGGCCTGCTCGGGCCCAACGGCGCGGGGAAGACCACCGCGGTGCGCATCCTTGCGACGGTCCTGACGGCCGACGACGGCGAGGCCAGGGTGCTGGGCGTCGACGTGGCCGCCCACCCGGACGTGGTGCGCACGAAGATCGGCCTGGCGGGGCAGTTCGCCGCGATCGACGGCAACCTGACGGGCCGCGAGAACCTGATCCTGATCGGCGCGCTCACCCACCTCCCGCGGAGGGCGATCCGCCCCCGCGCCGCCGAGTTGCTGGAGCGCTTCGACCTGGCCGACGCCGCCGACCGCACCGCCCGCACCTACTCCGGCGGCATGCGGCGGCGCCTCGACCTGGCCGCAGCCCTCGTCCACCGCCCGCCGGTGCTGTTCCTGGACGAGCCGACCACCGGCCTGGACCCCCAGAGCCGCAACGACCTGTGGGACGTCGTCCGGGGCCTGGTGGCCGACGGGACCACCGTGCTGCTGACCACCCAGTACCTCGAGGAGGCCGACCTGCTCGCCGACCGGATCGTGGTGATCGACCGCGGCGCCGTCCTGGTGGAGGGCACCTCGGCCGAGCTGAAGCGGCGTCTCGGCGCCACCGTCGTGGAGCTGACGATGGCCGACGAGGGCGAGGCGGCCGCGGCCGCCGGCGTGCTCGAGGGCCTCGACATGGGGGCCGTGACCCGCGAGGGCCCCGGCGTGCGGCTGAACACCGACGACGGCACCCGCGCGCTCGTCGCCTCGATCCGCGCCCTCGACGGCGCCGGCCTGGAGCCCGCGACGGCCGCCGTGCGCGAGCCCTCGCTGGACGACGTGTTCCTGACCCTGACCGGCCGGCACGCGCAGCCCGCGGCCACCCCGGCCGGCGACCTCCGAGAGGAGGCCGTGCGATGACGACCCGCGCGATCGCCACCACGCCAGTCCACGGGGGGCCCGCGCTCGCCCTGGGGGCGCGCGACGTCGCCTACATGACGTGGCGCAACCTGCTCACCATCCGGCGCCTGCCGCAGCTGCTCGTGTTCTCCACGATCCAGCCGCTGCTGTTCGTCCTGATGTTCCGCTACGTCTTCGGCGGTTCGATCCAGATCCCGGGCGTCGACTACGTCAACTACCTGATGCCGGGCATCTTCGCGCAGGTCGTCGCGTTCGGGGCCGTGCAGACGGCCGTCGGCCTGGCGGAGGACCGCAACCGGGGCCTGGTGGAGCGGCTGCGCTCGCTGCCGATGGCCCGCTACGCCGTGCTCGCCGGCCGCACCCTCGCCGACCTCGTGCGGAACGTGTTCGTGGTGCTCCTGATGCTGGCCGTCGGCTTCGCGGTGGGGTTCCGGGTGCAGACCGACGTCGGAAAGCTGCTGCTCGGGATGGGCGTGCTGCTGCTGTTCGGCTTCTCGCTGTCGTGGATCTTCGCGTTCGTGGGGCTCTCGGTGCCCAACGCCGAGACCGCGCAGGCCGCCGCGTTCCCGGTCATGCTGCCGCTCGTGTTCGCGTCGAGCGCCTTCGTCTCCACCGCCAGCATGCCGGACTGGTTGGCCGCGTTCGCCGAGCACCAGCCGGTGACGGCGGCCGTCGACGCGATGCGCTCCCTGGTGCTCGGCGGGCCGTGGGGCGTGAACGTGCTGAAGAGCCTCGCGTGGACCGGGGGCATCCTCGCCGTGTTCGTGCCGCTCTCCGTCAGGCGCTACCGCGCGGGCGCCGCGTGAGCCCCGCGCCCGCCGCCGCCGTGTTCGACCTCGACGGGGTGCTCGTCTCCAGCGAGGAGGTGTGGGACCGCGTCCGCGAGGACCTGTCCCGCGAGCGCGGCGGACGCTGGGCGGACGACGCCCACACCACGATGATGGGCATGTCCACCCCCGAGTGGACGGGCTACATGCACCACGACCTCGGCGTCCCGATGCCCCCGGACGAGATCGCCGCCGAGGTCGAGCGGCGCCTGGTCGCCCGCTACGAGGCCGACCTGCCGCTGCTCCCCGGCGCCGCCGACGCGGTGCGGGCGCTCGCGGCGGAGCTGCCCCTCGGCGTCGCCAGCTCGTCCACCCCCGGCCTGATCGCGGCGGTGCTGCGCATCGCCGGCCTGACGGGGTGCTTCCGCGCGACGGTCTCCTCGCAGGAGGTGGCGCGCGGCAAGCCCGCGCCCGACGTCTACGTGCGGGCGCTGGAGCTGCTCGGGGTGGCGCCGGCCGACGCGGTCGCGGTGGAGGACTCGGGCGCGGGGATCCGCGCGGCGGCCGCCGCCGGGATGCGCGTGCTGGCGATCCCCAACAGCGTGTACCCGCCCGGCGACGCCGATCTGGCGCTGGCCGACGCCGTCCGCCCCCGCATCGCCGGCCTGACCGTGGACGGGCTGCCGGGTTGACCCCCGGCGGCCGGGCGCATAGGAACCACCCGTGCCCGTCCACATCCGCCAGCTCACCCCCCTCGCGTTCCTGGAGCGCTCCTCCGACGTCTTCGCCGACCGGGTCGCGGCGGTCGACGGCGACGACCGCCTGACCCACGCCGAGCTGGCGGCCGAGGCCACCCGGATGGCCAACGCCCTGCGGGCCTCCGGCATCGCCCCCGGCGACCGCGTCGCCTGCCTGGCGCCCAACTGCATCGCGATGCTCGTGGCCCACTTCGCGGTGCCGCTCGCGGGCGCGGTGCTGGTGGCCATCAACACCCGCCTGGCGCCGGCCGAGGTCCGCTCGATCCTGCTCCACTCCGGTTCGCGGATGCTGGTGGCCCACGCGTCGCTGGCCGGCACCGTGCTGCAGGCCGGCGACGACCTCGGCGTGGAGGAGGTGGTGTGGGTCGGGGACGCCGGCGACCCCGAGCCGCCCGGCACCCCCTACGCCGAGCTGCGCGCCCGCGGCTCGGACGCGCCGCTGCCGTGGACGGTGGACGACGAGGACGCGACGATCTCGATCAACTACACGTCCGGCACCACCGGCGACCCGAAGGGCGTGATGTACACGCATCGGGGCGCGTACCTCAACGCGCTGGGCGAGAACATCACCCACCTCCACGGCCCGGACACCGTCTACCTGTGGACGCTGCCGATGTTCCACTGCAACGGCTGGTGCCACCCCTGGGCGATCGTCGGCGCGGGCGGGCGCCAGGTGTGCCTGCGGGCGGTGCGCGGCGACCGCATCTGGGAGCTCATCGACGCGGAGGGCGTGACCCACCTGTGCGGGGCGCCGGCGGTGCTGTCGGTGCTGGTGAACGACCCCGCCGCCCACCCGGTCGAGCGGCCGCTCACGGTGACCGTCGCCGCCGCCCCGCCGAGCCCCACGATCGTGGCGCAGACCGAGGCGATCGGCGCCCACGTCGTCCACGTCTACGGGCTCACCGAGACCTACGGCCCCCACACCGTGTGCCAGTGGCAGGTGGGCTGGGAGGGCGTCGACGCCGAGGCGCGGGCGCGCCTCCTGTCGCGTCAGGGCGTGGCGATGGTGATGGCCGACCCGATCCGGGTGGTCGACGAGCAGGGTCGTGACGTGCCGCGCGACGGCGTGACGATCGGCGAGATCGTCATGTCCGGCAACAACGTGATGAAGGGGTACTTCGCCGACCCGGACGCGACGGCGACGGCCTTTCGCGGCGGCGTCTTCCACTCCGGCGACCTCGGCGTCCACCATCCCGACGGCTACGTCGAGCTCCGCGACCGCGCGAAGGACGTGGTGGTCTCCGGCGGCGAGAACATCTCGACCATCGAGGTGGAGCAGGCGATCGTGAGCCACCCGTCGGTGCTCGAGGCGGCCGTGATCGGCATCCCCGACGACAAGTGGGGCGAGCGGCCGAAGGCGTTCGTCGTCGCGCGACCCGGCGTCGCGCCGCCCCGGCCGGAGGAGCTCGCCGCCCACCTCCGCGAGCGCCTGGCCGGCTACAAGTGCCCCGACCGGTTCGAGCTGCTCGACGAGCTGCCGCGCACCTCCACCGGCAAGGTGCGCAAGTACGAGCTGCGCGAGCGCGAGTGGGGCGGCCGGGAGGCGCGGATCAACTGAAACGCACCAAAGCTCCCGATGGCCCCTAGCCGTCCGGTGAGTATTGCCCGCACGATTGCGAATTTCGGCCCTCGATCACCTACCCTGCGTCCAGGCGACCGGAGGGGGATGAGGTGGGGACCGAGGACGTCCAGCAGCGCCGCGAGATGGCCGCCCGGCAGCGGGCGATGGCCGTCCAGCTGGGCCGCGCCGGCATCGCGCCGGAGGCGATCTCCGCGCGGACGGGGCTCTCCAAGTCGGCGATCCGCCGGGCCATCGCCCGGGAGACGAAGGACGTCTCCTCGCAGGCGGATGAGCGCCTCGCCCTGCACGTCGACGCGTTGATGGAGCTGTGGCGCGCGCTGTACCCGGCGGCCTCGTCCGGCGACCTCGCCTCCATCGACCGGTTCCTCCAGATCGAGCGCCGCGTGGGCGACCTGATCGGCCTCGGCCGCGGGTCGGACGCCGTGGTGGTGCCGCTCGCCGATGACGACGCCGCCGCCGTCGAGGGCCGCCGCTTCGTGAGGAGCACGCCCCCGGCCTGACGCGCGGTTACGCTTCCCCGCGGTCGGTAACCCGGTGGGGAGGTGCGCATGAGCGACGCGTTGCGGGACTTCAAGGAGTTCGTGCTGAAGGGCGACGTCGTCGCCCTGGCGGTCGCGGTGATCATCGCCACCGCCTTCGGCGCCGTGATCGCGGCGTTCGTCGCCAACGTCATCACGCCGCTCCTCGCGGCCATCGGCGGGCAGCCCGACTTCTCCGAGCTCGACTTCACGATCAACGGGAGCCGGTTCCAGTACGGCCTCTTCATCAACGCCGTGATCACGTTCCTGATCATCGCGGCGGTCGTCTTCTTCCTGGTGGTGCGTCCGTACAACCGCGTGAAGAAGCGCTTCGAGCGCGGCGACGACGACACGGTCCCGCCGCCGGAGTACGCCGTCGAGACGGCCGACGCCGGCTCCATCGCGGACGCGCTCAACCGGCGCTCCGAGGACGGCTGGAAGGTCGTGTCCGTCGGCGAGGGGGGCGACGGCCGCCTCTCGGCGGTGCTCGTCAAGGGCGAGTCCTAGCGATCGACAGGCGGTTTCGACCGTTTCCGCTCGCCACGGTGGGCGGCGCGGTGGGATGATCGCCCACGTCGATCCGGGGTGGGACGTGCCATGACGACGACCGAGACACCCGCGCCGGCGGGGTCGCCGGGGGTGCTCCGCACGCGGCTGCTGCCGCCGCGGCTGCCGCCCAACTCGGTGGCCCGGCCGGCGCTGGTCGCCCACGTGCAGCGCGGGCTGGGCGGGCGCGTGCTCGCCCTGGTGGCGGGCGCCGGCTACGGCAAGACCACCCTGCTGGTGCAGGCGCTCGAGACCTCGCCCACCCCGTGGGTGTGGCTCTCCTGCGACGCCCGCCTGCGCACGCCCGAGATGCTGCTGGCGCACGTCGCCGCCGGGGTCGCCGAGGCGTTCCCGGGGGTGGCGTCGGCGCTGCCGCCGGGCGGTGGACCGGAGGACCAGATCGCGGCGCTCGCCAACGAGCTGGTGGCGACGATCCCGGACGACTTCGTGCTGGCGCTGGACGACGTCCACGCCCTCGAGGGGCCGGTGGCCGACGCGCTGGCGCTGCTGGCCACCGATCTGCCCCCGAACGTGCACCTGGCGATGACGGGCCGGCGGACGCTCGGGCCCGCGCTCACCCGCTCCGTCGCCGGCGGGGTGACGCAGATCGGGGAGGAGGACCTGGCGTTCAGCTTCGACGAGGCGGCGGCGCTGCTGGAGGACGCGCCGGGAGGGCTCGCCGACGACGAGATCGGCGTGATCCACGACCGCACCGAGGGCTGGGTGGCCGGCCTGCTGCTGGCGACCCGCTCCGGGGGCGGCGGAGGGCGGATGGCCGACCACGCGCACTTCGACTACCTCGCCGAGGAGGTGCTCGGCGGGCTGCCCCCCGACATCCAGCGCTTCCTGCTCGACACGTCGGTGCTGGAGCGGTTCACGCCGGCGCACGCCGCCGCCGTGTCGGGGCGCGCCGACGCGCGCGAGGTGATCCGCCGGCTGGTCGATTCTCACCTGTTCATCGTCCAGGCGGAGGGCGGCTGGCACCGGTACCACCACCTCTTCCACGCATTCCTGCTGCGGCACCTGGCCGAGCGCGAGCCCGGGTCGCTCCCGGAGCTGCACCTGCGGGCCGGACATGCGTGGCGGGCGTCGGGCGACCACCAGGAGGCCGTTCGCCATTTCCTGGAGGCCGGGGCGATGGAGGAGGCGGCGGCCGCGCTGGAGCCCGTCGCCGAGTCGATGGTGCCGACCCCGGAGCGCCAGACCCTGGCGGCGTGGCTCACCCGGATCCCGGAGGACGTGTGGCGGCCGCGGCCGCGGATCGCGCTGGCCGGGGCGCTGCTGGCCTACCTGGCGGGCGACGGGCGGGGGGCATTCGAGGCGTGGGACGACGCGATCGCCCGGCTGGTCGCCGAGGGTGACCTGGAGCGCGCCGCCGGCGCCCTCTACCGCTCCCAGCAGGCGATGCTCACGGCGGGGGTGCCGCCGGCGGCGAGGGTGGCGATGGCGGCCCCGTACCTCGACCGCCTCGCGGCTGCGGGCCCGGTCGGCGCGATGGCCACGATGATCGTGGCGGTGGCGCACGCCGTGGGCGTGCAGCCGGTCGAGGCCGAGCGGCTGATGGGCGCGGCCCTGGCGTCGGCCGGCCGGCGCGAGCGGGCGCTGCTGGAGCCGTGCGCCGAGATGACCCGCGGCTTCTACTTCGACTACCCCGGCGGCCGGATCGACCAGGCGCTGGCGCGCATCGACGGCGCCCTGGCGCGGCTGGAGCCGATCGAGGTGGAGGACTCCCGGATGCTGCAGGCCTTCGGGCGGGGGTTCCGCGCGGCGATCCTGGTGGACGCGGGCCGCTGGCACGCCGGGCTGGAGGAGGCGCGCGCCGTCGTGGAGCTCTCGGCGTCGGTCGGGATGCGGTCCGCCCCGGGCCTCCTCAACCTCTGGTGGAGGCTCACATCGCTGGCCGGGCTCGCCGACTGGGAGGGCATGGCGGCCCTGGAGCCCGAGGCGCGCCGGGTGGTCGCGGCGGGCGCGGGGACCAACGTCGGCTACCGCATCACCGCGGGGCTCGCGCGGCTGGCGGCGTCGATCGGCGACACCGGCACGGCCCTCGCCCGCATCCACTCGGCCCGCGACGCGGTCCACTCGTACGGCGACTCGTACGAGATCCCCACCGTGCTGTGCGAGCTGGTGCTCGCGGCGGTGGACGTCCGCCAGGACGCGCTGGCCCGGGACATCGCGGAGGAGGCCGTCGCCATCGCCGACCGTTACGCCCTCGACTGGTTCCGCGCCCGCGCGAGCCTGCTGTCGGCGTTCGTCCACCACGGCACGGAGCTGGGCGACCGGCGGCTCGCGGACGCGCTGGCGCTGAGCGCCGAGCACGACCTGACGGTGCTGTGGGCGCGGCGCGAGCGGCCGCGCGCCGCGGCGCTGCTGGCGCGGGCGGTCGCCGAGGACCTGCCGGGCGCGGGGGCCGCGGCGGCGCTGGCGGCCCGCGCCGGGCGGGAGGTGCTGCACGACGCGGTCACCGCGGTCGCCGGCCGGCCGGCGGCGCTGGCCCGTCTGGCGGAGGCGGTGGACGAGGAGACGGACGTCGACGCCG
>DASSBX010000164.1:0-5289 GCA_035698305.1 Miltoncostaeaceae bacterium
GACACCCTCCGGATCGAGATGGGCTACCCCCTCTACGGCCAGGAGCTCACCCGCGGCCGCACGCCGATCGAGGCGGGACTCAGGTGGGCGTGCGACCTGGCGGGGGGCGGGTTCCCCGGCGCCGAGGTGATGCGCCGCCAGGCCGAGGAGGGCACGCCCGAGCGCCTCGCGGCGTTCCGCCTGACCGAGCCCGGCATCCCGCGGGCCGGGCAGGCGGTGCTCGCCGCCGGGACCCCCGTGGGGTCGGTGACGTCCGGCACACTGAGCCCCGTCCTGGACGCCGGGATCGGGATGGCGTACCTGCCGACGGCGCTCGCCGGCCCGGGCAACGACCTGATGATCGACGTGCGCGGCAAGCACAAGGCCGCCCGCACCGCCCGCCGCCCGCTCGTGGACACATCCCCGAAGGAATAGAGGAGACCCCGTGGCCGTCGCCGACGAGAGCTATCCCGCCGACCTGCGCTACCACCGCGAGCACGACTGGGTGCGCGTGGAGGGCGACGAGGCCGTCTTCGGCATCACCTGGTACGCCCAGGACGCGCTGGGGGAGGTGGTGTACTACGACCCGCCCGAGGTGGGCGGCACCATCACGAAGGACACGTCCTACGGCGAGCTGGAGTCCGTGAAGGCCGTGTCCGACATCATCGCCCCGGCGAGCGGCGAGGTGCTCGCCGTGAACGGCGCGGTGGCCGAGCGGCCCGAGATCGTCAACGAGGACCCCTACGGGGATGGATGGCTCGTGCGGGTGCGGCTCTCCGACCCCTCGGAGCTGGACGCACTGCTGGACGAGCCGGCCTACCGCGAGTACCTCGGGGGCCTGTAGATGTCGTCGTACACCTCGCTCACCGACGACGACCTGCGGGTGATGCTGGCGGCGATCGGGGCGGGGTCGGTGGAGGAGCTGTTCGCCGGGATGGTCCCGGAGGGGGTCCGCCTGGACCGGCCCCTGCACCTGCCGTCGGGGATGTCGGAGCAGGAGGTCTTCGCGCACCTGTCGGCGCTGGCGGCGCGGAACACGAGCGCCGAGGAGGAGGTCACCTTCCTCGGCGCCGGCATGTACGACCACTACGTCCCGGCGCTCATCGACTCGATCCTGCAGCGGTCCGAGTTCCTCACGCCCTACACGCCGTACCAGCCGGAGATCTCGCAGGGCGGCCTGCAGGTGATGTTCGAGTACCAGACCGCGATCAGCGAGCTGACGGGGCTGCCGGTGTCGAACGCGTCGGTGTACGACGGCCCGTCCGCGGTGGGCGCGGCCGCGTACCTGGCGAAGCTCGCCAACGGGCGCCCGGGCGTGGTGGTCTCGCGCGGGGTCCATCCGCACAGCCGGGGGACGCTCGCGACCCTGGCGCCGGGCTACGGGCAGACCGTGACCGAGGCGCCCCTGCGCGACGGGGTCACCGACCCGGAGGCGCTCGCCGGCCTGATCGGTCCCCAGACCGGAGCGGTGATCCTGCAGCAGCCGAACTTCCTGGGCGCGGTGGAGGACCTGGAGCCGCTGGTCGCGGCGGCGAAGGCCCACGACGCGCTGGTGGTGGTCTCGTGCGACCCGCTGCCGCTGGCGCTGTTGCGCACGCCGGGCGAGCTGGGCGTGGACGTGGCGGTGGGGGAGGGCCAGTCGCTGGGCAACCGGCTCGACTTCGGCGGCCCCTCGTTCGGGTTCTTCGCCGCGGCGAAGGAGCACATCCGCCGGATGCCGGGGCGGATCGCCGGCGAGACGACCGACGTCGACGGCCGCCGCGGGTTCGTCCTGACCCTCCAGACCCGCGAGCAGCACATCCGCCGCGAGAAGGCCACGAGCAACATCTGCACGGCGCAGGTGCTGAACGCCCTCGCCGGCGTCATCTACCTGTCCTGGCTGGGGCGGCGCGGCGTGGTGGAGCTGGCGGAGCTGATGCTGCAGCGCACGGACTACGCGCGCCGCACGCTGGCGGCCGTGCCGGGGGTGCGCCTGCTGCACGAGCAGCCGGTGGTGCGCGAGTTCGCGGTCGCGCTCGACGCGCCGGTGGAGGGGGTGATCGGCCGCTGCCAGGACGAGGGCGTGAACCCCGGCCACGCGCTGGGCCGCGACCTCCCCGAGCACGACGACGGGCTGCTGGTGGCGATCACCGAGCGCCGCTCCCGGGAGGACATCGACCGCCTGGCCGACGTGCTGGAGCGGGCGGTGGCCGCGGAGCGGCGGGAGTCGCTGTCGGGGGCGCGGGCATGAGCGTCAGCACGGAGACCAAGGAGCAGCGCGACCGCGCCACCACCATCTTCGAGCGCTCCCGCCCGGGGCGCCGGGCGTTCACGCCCCCGCCGCTGGGGGTGCCCGAGCGGCCGATCGACGAGCTGCTGCCGGCGCGCCTGCGCCGCGCCGAGGGCCCCGCGCTGCCCGAGGTGGCCGAGCCGGAGATCGTGCGCCACTACAACGGGCTGTCGAAGCGCAACTTCGACCTCGACTCCGGCTTCTATCCGCTGGGGTCCTGCACGATGAAGCACAACCCCAAGCTGCACGAGCGGGTGGCGGCGCTGCCCGGCCACGCGCGCCTGCATCCGCTGCAGTCGTCCGGGCGCGCCCAGGGGGCGCTCGAGCTGATGTGGCTGCTGGAGCGGGCGCTCGCCGAGCTGTCGGGGCTCCCGCACGTGTCGCTGCAGCCGAGCGCCGGGTCGCACGGCGAGCTGGCGGGGGTGCTGCTGACGCGGGCGTACCACGAGGACCGGGGCGACGAGCGCACCCTGGTGCTCACGCCCGACACCGCACACGGCACGAACCCCGCGACCGTGACGATGGCGGGCTACGAGGTGGTGAAGGTGGGGACGTCGCCCGACGGCGGCGTCGACGTCGAGGACCTGCGGCGCAAGGCAGACGACCGCGTCGCCTGCCTGATGCTGACCAACCCGAACACCCTGGGCCTCTTCGACCCGGACATCGAGGAGATCGCCCGGATCGTCCACGACGCCGGCGCGACCCTCTACTACGACGGCGCGAACCTGAACGCGGTGATGGGCATCAGCCGCCCGGGCGACATGGGCTTCGACATCGTGCACTTCAACCTGCACAAGTCCTTCACCCAGCCGCACGGCGGCGGCGGCCCCGGGTCGGGGCCGATCGCGGTGTCCGACCGGATCGCCCCGTACCTGATGCTGCCGCGGATCGTGCGGCACGAGCCGGAGGAGGGCGGCGCCCCCCGGTTCGAGCTGTCGCACGACGGGCCGAAGTCGATCGGCCGGCTCCGCGGCTTCCAGGGCAACTTCGGGGTGTTCGTGCGGGCGTACGCCTACATCTGCTCGCTGGGCGCCGCGGGGCTGAAGGAGGCGTCGGAGATCGCGGTGCTCAACGCCAACTACCTGGCGGCGCTGCTGCGGCGGCCGGGGATCGGCGAGCACCTGCCGGCCGCGTACGGGGAGCGCTGCATGCACGAGTTCGTGCTCTCCGGGGCGCCGATGAAGCGGGACCTCGGGATCCGCACCACCGACCTGGCGAAGCGGTTGCTGGACTTCGGCTACCACCCGCCCACGGTGTACTTCCCGCTGCTGGTGGAGGAGGCGCTGCTGATCGAGCCCACCGAGACCGAGACCCGGGAGACGCTCGAGGCGTTCGCCGACGCCGTCGAGGAGATCCTGCGCGAGGCCGCCGACGACCCGGAGGTGGCGCGCAACGCGCCGTACGGCACGCCGGTCCGGCGGCTGGACGAGGCGGGCGCGGCCCGGTCCCCGGTGGTGCGGCAGCCTCCCCCGACGTAGGGACCGCCGGGGCTGGACTTCCGGCGGTTGCCCCGGATCGGGGGGCGCACATAGGTTCGCCCCGATGGCGGCTCCAGCGCTCTCCCGATCCGACGTCGCCTCCGCCCTCGACTTCGTCGGGGCGGGGGCCGGGCTGCGCAGCTCCGAGGCGTTCCGGCGCCACGTGGTGGAGGGGCTGCCGCGGCTGGTCGCGTCGTCGATGACGTCGTACAACGACCTGTCCCCGGACGGGACGCCGGTGGTGGTGCTCGACCCGCCGGACGCGTGGACGGTGGAGCGCGAGCGCGACTTCCTGCGCCTCGTCCCCGAGCACCCGCTCATCGCGCACTACCTGCGCACGGGCGACGCGACGCCGATGAAGATCAGCGACCTGGTGCCGCGCCGCCGCTTCCGGGCGTCGGAGCTGTACCGCGCGGTGTACGGGCCGATGGGCGTGGAGTTCCAGATGGCGGTCACGCTGCCGTCCGCGCCGGGCACCGTGGTGGGGATCGCGTTGAACCGCGACCGCCGCGACTTCGGGGAGCGCGACCGGCGGGTGCTGCAGCTGCTGCGGCCGCACCTGGCGCAGCAGCGCCGCGACGCGGCCGACCGGGAGGCGTGCGACGCGGCGGCGGGGATGCTGGAGCTGGTGCTGGCCGATCGCCGCCAGGCGGCGGTCGCCCTGGGCCCCGGCGACGCGGTGGCGGCGGCGAGCGCGCGCGCGGCGGGGCTGATGCGGGCGTACCTGCCGCGTGCAACCCGCCCTGCCGGCCTCCCGGAGCCGCTCGCCCACTGGTTGGCGCGGACCCGCGCCGCCGGGCTCGCCGCGCCCGTCGGGTTCGTCGCGGAGGGGCCGGAGGGGACGCTCGTGGGGCGGCTGCTGACCGCCGGCTCGCCAGACGGTCACGACGTGCTGCTGCTGGAGGAGCGCCGACGCGACGACGGCCGCGCCATGGCCGCGCTCGCGGCGATGGGCCTGAGCGCCCGGCAGGCGGAGGTGCTCGCCCTCGCCGCCCGTGGCTGGACGAACGCCGAGATCGCCGCCCGGATGGGCATCAGCCCCAGGACCGTCCAGAAGCACCTGGAGCACGTGTTCGACCGGCTCGGGGTCCGCACCCGGGCGGGCGCGGCCGCGCGGGCGGCCGCCGCCATGGCCGGCGAGGCCTGAGCCCGGATCCGGCGTATCTCGCGGCGCGGATACGCGAGACCGCACGCGACATACGGGATTCGGCGCGACCCGAGGGGTCACCCTCCAGGTGCGACACCGAATCCCGTCTGACGCGGCGCTCTCACGCCCCGCATCCACGATCTTCGCCGGATCCAGGCTGAGCCCGGCCCCGTCGGCCGGATGGGGCGCCCCACCCGGCCGTTCGGATGGTTCGGCCGGCGCTACGCCGAACGGCGTATGGACACGTCCGGGGCGTGGGGCCGACGATCGCGCCGCCGGACCCCCGAGAAGGACGACACATGCGACGACCACCGATCCGCCTCCGCCTTCCCGTCGCGCTCGCCGCCGCCGCGGCGCTCGCCGCCGCCCCCGCCGCCATCGGCAGCGCCGCCCCGCCGGGAGACGCGGACGCCGGC
>DASSBX010000165.1:0-4552 GCA_035698305.1 Miltoncostaeaceae bacterium
TCCTGGCCCACGAAAAAGGCCCGCTCACGCGGGCCTTCTCGCCGTGCCTCTTGACAGCAGATCACTCCATATCAGATGTGGAACATGGGCGCGCTGCGCAGGCGCGCCTCGCGCTCCTGGACGTCGGCGATGGTGACGCCGCCGAGCAGGCCTGCGAGGGCGGCGCGGGCCTCCGCCCACACGCCGTCGAGCGCGTCGTGGGGGTCGTCCTGGCCGCCGGTGGGCGGGGCGATGCGGCCGTCGACCGTCTCCACCACCTCGAGGATCGTCACCTCGGCGGGGGCGCGGCGGAACGAGTAGCCGCCCTTCACGCCACGCTGGCTCTGCAGGATCCCGGCGCGGCGCAGGCCGGCGAAGAGCTGCTCCAGGAAGTGGAGCGGGATCCCCCGGGCCTCCGCGACCTCGAGGATCGGCACCGGCCCGTTGGCGCCGCGCTCAGCGAGCTCGGAGAGCGCCAGGACGGCCGAGCGGCTCTTCTCCGTGATGGTGATCAGCGGAACTCCCGGAAATCAGGTGACGTTACGGGAGTTTAGCCGATCCCCCGGCCGGTCCCTCCGGGTGCGCCGTCAGTCGTCGAGCAGGAGGTTCACGTAGCCCTCCCTGGTGATGCGCGGCATGTGGTCGTCGCCCGTCTCGCGGGCCCGCCGCTGGTAGACGCGCTCCAGCGAGTCGATCCAGGCGTCCAGGTCGCCCACCATGAACTCGTAGACGCACGCGTCGGTGTGGATGAGCATCCGCGGCCGCTTGCCGCCGCGCGGCATGTCCCCCGGCGACCTGGGGAACCGCTCGATCTCGGTGATGTCGCCGAGCGGGATCTCCCGCCGCTTCCCCCGCAGCGCCGTGTCGAGCAGCGTCGGCACGAACAGCAGCCGCTGGTCGGTGGCGAAGAGGGTCCCGTGCCGGGCGAGCCAGCCGTTCTGCAGGTCCGCGCCGGACTGCTTCAGCACGGTCTCGTCGGGGCGGGGGCGATCGGCGTGCTTCGCGCGCGGGAGCTTGTGGGTGGTGGTCATGGCCGCAACGTATCAGCGTCGCCGGACCGAGCCGTCCGACCCCCCGACTAGGCTCCGGAAGCGATCAGGTGGTTTCCCGCAACCTTCGTTGACGCGAGGCTGCACTGGCCGCTTACGACGCCTGGCTCGCCGACTTCCTCCGCCGTCTTGCCCAGCACGACGCCGGGGTCGATCTTCTGGCCCGCGATCTCGCGTCCCGCACCTCCTGGACCGTCCGGGCGAAGGGGTCGGAGGAGTTCGGGGACCCGCCCCCCACCGCCGGGGAGCCGGCCGACGTCCACTGCGAGCGCGGCGCCGTGCGCCCCCTCTGCTTCGAGGTGGAGCTGCCGGAGACGCTCGTCCGGCGCTCCACGGTGCAGCGCCTGCGCCACCTGGAGGCGACGGGCATCGAGCCGCGCGTGTGCCTGGTGGGCGAATCGACGCGCCACGAGCGCCAGATCGCGGAGGCGCGGCGGATGCTCCGCCGCGCCGGGCTGTCCCTGTCCGTCGCCGCGATCGCCCCGGGTGAGGAGACGATCACGGGGGCCGACTGGTAGGGGTCCGACCGGGAGACGGCCGCGCCCCGTCCTCTTCCCCCTCGGCGCGCGGCCCCCGCCCTGACAAACAGCGAGGGCGCCGGTCGGACGGCGCCCTCGCAGACCTTCATCCCTGGAGCGTGGTCAGTCCAGGAACGGGATGATCAGGAGCGCCACGATGTTGGCCACCTTGATCATCGGGTTGATCGCCGGGCCGGCGGTGTCCTTGTAGGGGTCGCCGACGGTGTCGCCGGTGACCGCCGCCTTGTGGGCGATGGAGCCCTTCCCGCCGTGGTGCCCGTCCTCGATCATCTTCTTGGCGTTGTCCCACGCGCCTCCGCCGGAGGTCATGGAGATCGCCACGAAGATGCCGGTGACGATCACGCCGAGCAGCAGGCCGCCGAGCATCTCGCGGCCGTTGTTGATGCCGAAGATGAACGCGGTGACGATCGGGAACAGGATCGGGATCGCCGCCGGGATGAGCATCTCGCGCTGCGCCGACGCCGTCACGATGCGGACGCACCGCGCGTAGTCGGGCTTGTCGGTGCCCTCCATGATCCCGGGCTTCTCCCGGAACTGACGGCGCACCTCCTCGACGACCTGCCCACCCGCCTTGCCGACCGCCTCCATGGAGAACGCGGCGAAGAGGAACGGCATCATGCCGCCGATGAACAGGCCCACCACCACGAACGGGTTCACCAGGCTGAAGTCGACCGTCTCGATGGCCGTCTCGCCGATGGTGTGGCCCAGCTCCTCCACGTAGGACACGAACAGCACCACGGCCGCGAGACCGGCGGAGCCGATCGCGTAGCCCTTGGTGACGGCCTTCGTGGTGTTGCCGACCGCGTCGAGCGGGTCGGTGATGTTCCGGACGCTCTCGTCCAGGTCCGCCATCTCCGCGATGCCGCCGGCGTTGTCCGTGATGGGGCCGAAGGCGTCGAGCGCCACGACCACGCCCGCCATGGAGAGCATCGCCATGACGGCCACGCCGATGCCGTAGAACGAGCCGAGCTCGTATGTGGCGGCGATGGCGGCGACGATCACCACGATCGGGGCGGCGGTGGCCTTCAGGCCGACCGCGAGTCCGGCGATGATGTTCGTCGCGTCCCCCGTCTCGGAGGCCTTCGCGATCTTCTTCACGGGCGGCCACGCCGTCCCGGTGAAGTACTCGGTGATGGCCACGAGGGCCATGGTCACGCCGATACCGATCACGGCGCACCAGAAGTAGTCGAGCCAGGAGCCGGCGCCGGGGACCACGTCGTCGACGCCGTCCAGGAGCCAGTAGGTCACGGGCAGGAAACCCGCGATCGCGAGGAGCGCGGCCACCCCGAGGCCCGTGTAGAGCGCCGCCGTGACCGACCCGTTCGGGCCGACGCGGACGAACCAGGTGCCGATGATCGACGCCAGGATCGACACGCCGCCCAGGGCGAGCGGGTAGATCAGCGCGTTGCCGAAGTCGGTGAGGAACAGGGAGCCGAGGAACATCACGGCCACCGTCGTCACCGCGTACGTCTCGAACAGGTCGGCGGCCATGCCGGCGCAGTCACCGACGTTGTCGCCCACGTTGTCCGCGATGACGGCCGGGTTGCGCGGGTCGTCCTCGGGGATGCCCGCCTCGACCTTGCCGACCAGGTCGGCGCCGACGTCGGCGCCCTTGGTGAAGATGCCGCCGCCCAGACGGGCGAACACGCTGATGAGGCTCGAGCCGAAGGCCAGGCCGACCAGCGGCGGGACGTCCTCGGCGCCCTCGCCCAGGATGAGGAAGTAGGCCGACACGGCCAGCAGGCCGAGGCCGACGACGAGCAGGCCCGTGACGGCGCCGCCCTTGAACGCCACGCTGAGCGCCTGCGGCAGGCCCTTCTTCGCGGCCTCCGCGGTGCGCACGTTGGTGCGTACCGAGACGTTCATTCCGATGAAGCCGGCTGCGGCGGAGGCGACGGCGCCGATCAGGAAGCCGAAGGCCGCCTTCCAGCCCAGCAGGGATGAGTCAACCGCGCCGCCGAGGAGTCCGATGAGGACGAAGAGGACCGCGGCGACGCCTGCGATGATCGTGTACTGCCGCGTCAGGTAGGCCTGTGCACCCTCCTGCACCGCCGCGGCGATGGACCGCATCCGCTCGTCGCCCGCGGGCAGCTTGAGCAGGTAGAAGGTGAGGCCGATGCCGTAGGCGACGGCGACCAGCCCGAGCACCAACGCGAGCCATGTTGTGTTGTCCGACAGGAAGTCGGCCAAATTCTCCCTCCGAGATCGGGTTCAGACGAGCGCGCCGTATCGCCCGAACCGAAGGGCCGTGCGCTCCACGTCCACTCGGCGCATGCGGCATCGCACGCCGCGTCCGCCGACGGAGCTTTCTACCACACGGGGGCGGACGTCGGCGGCCGGGGACCGCCGTCCGGCGGGGCCGTCAGCGTCCCGGGCGGGGGGTGCCGGGCGGCACCCACAGGCGCGACGCCGGGTCGGGTCCGGCGGGCCCGGCGCCGCCGGACGGCGGCGGCCCCTCCCCCGGGCCCCCGGCCGGGGACGCGCCGCCCCCGCCCTCGTCGTCCTGCACCGGCGCCTCCGCGAGGCGCGCGTACGCCATCTGCAGCACGGCCAAGGGCTCCTTGAACGGGTGCACCTGGGCGGAGCCGAGCTCGCGCTCGGCCACGCCGAGCAGCGCGCGCAGGGCCTCGATCGCCTGCCGCGCCTGGACCAGGTCGCGCGCCTCGTCGCCGGTGGGGCCCATGCCCAGCCGGATCCCGGCCATGTCGATGAATGTCGCCATCGACTGCAGCAGCACGTCGCGCACCGGGGTGCGCGCGAGGCGCTCGGCCATCGCGGCCGCCAGCTCCTCGGGCGTGGGGGCCGTCTGCCCCCGGTCCTCGCCGCCCGCCGTCACGCCGCCGCCGCCCAGATCTCGAGCGCCTCCTCGGCCGAGCGGCGGGTGCGCTCCACCACCTCGGCGTGCATCGCCCGGACGTCGCCCAGCGCCTCCAGGCGCGCCACCTGCCGCATCGCCCCGTTGCCCTCGGAGAGCATCCGGGGCAC
>DASSBX010000166.1:0-2282 GCA_035698305.1 Miltoncostaeaceae bacterium
CGCACGCACGATCGAAGTCCTCGACCAGCGCGGCATCGCCGACCGGTTCCTCGAGGCCGGTCGGGCGATGCAGGTCCAGAGCTTCGCCGGGGTCTCCCTCGACATCAGCGACTTTCCCACCCGTCACAACTACGGCCTCGCGCTCGCGCAGAGCGAGTTCGAGCGGATCCTGGCCGCCTGGATCGAGGAGCTGGGGGTGCCCATCCGTCGCGAGCGTGAGGTGACGGGGATCGCGCAGGACGATGCCGGCGTCGAGGTCCGGCTCTCCGACGGCCGGTCGCTCCGAGCGACATACCTCGTCGGGTGCGACGGCGGCCGCAGTGTCGTCCGCAAGGCCGCCGGCATCGAGTTCCCGGGGCTGGATCCGTCGATGAGCTGGATGATCGCCGAGGTGGAGATGGCGGAGGAGCCGGAGTTCGGCTTCCGCCGGGACAGTGTCGGCACCCATGCCATCGGTCGCCGGGAACCCGACGAGCCCATCCGGCTGGTGCTGACCGAACGTGAGGTCGACCACGCCGGCGAACCGACGATCGAGGAGCTTCGCGAGGCACTCGTCGGCGTGTACGGGACCGACTACGGGCTTCGCGGCGCCAACTGGATCTCCCGGTTCACCGACATGTCGCGGCAGGCGGCCGCGTACCGCTCGGGCCGGGTGCTGCTGGCCGGGGACGCCGCCCACGTGCACCCGCCGCTCGGCGGCCAGGGCCTCAACGTGGGGGTCCAGGATGCGGTGAACCTTGGGTGGAAGCTGGCCCAGGTGGTGCACGGCACGTCACCCGACAGCCTCTTGGACACCTATCACGCCGAACGCCATCCGGTGGGCGCCCGGGTGTTGCACAACACCATGGCCCAGGTCGCCCTCAGCAAGCCCGACGACCGCCACCAGGCCCTCCGCGAGACCTTTATCGAGCTCCTGGCCATGGACGGGCCCCGCCGGCGCATCGCAGGGATGATCTCCGGCCTCGACATCCACTACGACCTGGGCGACGGGCACCCGCTGGTCGGCCGGCGCATGCCCGATCTCGACCTGCAGACCGCCGCCGGTCCCACGCGCGCCTTCGCCCTCCTGCACGACGCCCGGCCCGTGCTGCTCAACATCGGGGAACCGGGCGGCTTCGACATCTCGCCGTGGGCCGATCGGGTCCGCCTGGTCGACGCCGGCCACGACGGCGTCTGGGAGCTGCCCGTGCTCGGCGAGGTCCCGCCGCCGCCGGCGGTGCTGATCCGACCCGACGGTCATGTCGCCTGGGCGGGCGACCTCACCGATCCAACCCTGCCGCGGGCACTCGGGACGTGGTTCGGGGCGGGCGGTCCTGCCTGAGCCGCCCGCACTCCAACAGGGGCCGGCGGCTACAGCCGGACGGTGACCTGCGAGGTGCGGTTGTCGGGCGAGATCAGGGTGGCGGTGACGGCCAGCCGGCCCTGGAGGCGCACGAGGACGCTGTAGACGAACGGCGGGCCGCCGCGCTCCCGCCCGGCCTGGATGACGGCGTTGCGGGCGAAGGGCTGGGGGCCGGTCGGGATGTCGGGGAGGTCGAACGTCGCCTGCTCCCGCCGCCCGAGGGGCCCGACGCCGGCGACGGCGGCGATGCGCAGCCGCCACGGGGGGTCGGTGTCGACGGGGGCGGCGGAGCGCAGCTGCAGCACGACGCCCCGCCCAGCGATGCGGAACGAGTCGACGAGCGCGAGCAGCACCGGTGCGGGAGGCGTGACGCCCGGAACGGTCAGCGTGCGGGTGGTGACCCGCCCGAGCGGGTCGGCCAGGGAGACCTGCACGTCGACGGGCTGGGTGGCGTCGGCCCGCCGGAACCACACCGCAAGCGGGGTGGTGCCGGCGGCGCGGGCCAGGCGGACGGTGAGCGGCGGCGCGCCCGGCGCCGGCGCCGACCCCGGCGGCGATGACGGGTCGAGGGCGAGCTCGCCCAGGGGCGTGGTCGCCCCCGCGACTCCGGCGGCCACGCTCCGCAGCCGGTGCGGCCCGAAAGCGGTGACCTTCTCCGGCGCGGTGGTCGACGTACGGACGACCACGCCGCGGCTGTCCGGCCCCCACACCTCGGCCGTCAGCGGGGCCAGGTCGGGCCCGGTCGGCGGGAGCACGGTCAGGGTGATGGCCCCTGACGCCGGCGAGCGCTGGCCCCGCACCGCCTCGACCGGCACCGTGTCGACGGGGACGGCGACGGCCCGCACGAACCAGTCGTCCCACGAGGCGGGGAACGGCCCCGACCACGAGGCGGTGTAGGTCAGCTCGCCGGTTCCCGGGTCGACGGGTGCGCCCGGCGGCG
>DASSBX010000167.1:0-5530 GCA_035698305.1 Miltoncostaeaceae bacterium
TCGACGACCACCCGCGCGAGGAGTGCGGCGTCTTCGGCGTGGTGGCGCCGGGGCGCGAGGTGTCGCGCCTCGCGTTCTACGCGCTCCACGCGCTGCAGCACCGCGGCCAGGAGAGCGCCGGCATCGCGGTGAGCGACCAGGGGCAGGTGACCGTCCAGCGCGACCTCGGCCTGGTGTCAGGGGTGTTCGACGAGAACTCGCTGCGGGGCCTGACCGGCGGCGCGGCGATCGGCCACGTCCGCTACTCCACGACCGGCGCGAACAAGTGGGAGAACTCGCAGCCGGTCACGCACACCCGCAACGGCGGCCTGGTGGCCCTCGGCCACAACGGCAACCTCACCAACACCGGCGAGCTGCGGGCGGCGATGGAGCTGGCGGGCGTGGACCTCCGCGCGAGCACCGACTCGGAGATCATCGCGGCGATGATCGCGGCCGAGGGGGGCAGCCTGCTGCGCCAGGTGTGCGAGGTGATGCCGCACCTGGTGGGCGCCTACTCCGCCGTGGCGATCACCGGCAGCGAGCTGGTGGCGTTCCGCGACCCCCACGGGGTGCGGCCGCTGGTGCTCGGCCGGCTGGACGACGACGGCTGGTGCGTGGCGTCCGAGACATGCGCCCTCGACCAGATCGGCGCCCAATTCGTGCGCGACGTGCAGCCCGGCGAGGCGGTGCGCCTCAGCGCGGAGGGCGTCCAGAGCCGCCAGGCGATGCCGTCCGAGGGAGGGCGCCTCTGCGTGTTCGAGCACATCTACTTCGCGCGACCCGACTCGGAGATGGACGGGCTGACCGTCTGGCAGGCGCGCCACCGGATGGGCCGGCAGCTCGCGGAGGAGAGCCCCGCCGAGGCCGACCTGGTGGTCGGGCTGCCCGACAGCGGCACCCCCGCCGCGATCGGGTACGCCTCCCGCTCGGGGATCCCGTATGCAGAGGCGGTGGTCCGCAACCGCTACGTGGGCCGCAGCTTCATCCAGCCGGACCAGGCGATGCGCCAGCAGGGGATCAAGCTGAAGTTCAACCCGCTGCCGTCGGTGATCGCGGGCAAGCGCCTGGTGGTGGTGGACGACTCGATCGTCCGCGGCAACACCACCCAGAAGATCGTGCAGATGCTCGTGGACGCGGGGGCCGCGGAGGTGCACATGCGCATCTCGAGCCCGCCGATCCTGTGGCCGTGCTTCTACGGCATCGACATGGCCGACCGGTCGGAGCTGGTGGCCGCGGGCCGCACGGTGGAGGAGATCGCCGAGCTCACCGGCGCCGACAGCCTGGCGTACCTGTCGCTCGCGGGGCTGCAGCGGGCGGTGGACGCCCCCGCCGAGCGGTTCTGCCGCGCCTGCTTCACGGGCGACTACCCCATCCCGATCCCGGACTCGTCGGGGAAGCTGCGCTTCGAGGCGCGCGGCGCGACGACCGTGGCCGTCCCCGTGGGCGGGTCGGCCGGCGCCTGCGCCGCCCTGCCCGACTCGGTGGTGTCGTAGCCGCCCGACGCGCCGGCGTCAGGCGTCCTGGGGCCGGCGCTCCGGCCAGCGGGGAAGGCCGTCGTCGGGGATCGGCTCCCACGGGGCCGCGTCGGCGGTGAACTGGCGTCCGCTGGGGCGCACCCCCGGATCGCCGTCGATCGCGCCCAGGCGCACCCCCATCCGCGCCGGGTCGTCGGGCGAGCGGCTGAACAGCGCCGAGCCGCAGTCGCGGCAATAGAGCTTCGCCCACCCGCCGTCCGGCTCCCACGCGCCGATCCGCTCCTCGCCGGACAGGATCCGCAGCGACCCCGGCGGGATCCCGGCGTTCGCCGACGCCGCCGTCCCGGTCCGCCGCTGGCAGCGGCTGCAGTGGCAGTAGACCGCCCGCCCCAGTGGCGCCTCGATCGCGAAGCGCACGGCCCCGCACCCGCATCCTCCGGTGACCCCGGCCATGGTCGGAACCTACCGCCGGGAGGCGGGCCGCGCGACTAGGCTTGCGTGAGTGAGCGAGCGGTCCATCTCCTACCGGGACGCGGGCGTCGACCTGGACGCCGCCGGGCGGCACACCGCGGCGATCGCGTCCCTCATCGCCGGGGGCCAGACCGGGTTCGCGGCGGCCCACCCGATCCCGGCGGGGATGCGCGAGCCGATGCTCGTGACCTGCACGGACGGCGTCGGCACGAAGCTGCTGCTCGCGCGTGAGCTGGGGCGCATCGCGGGGCTGGGGCAGGACCTGGTGGCGATGTGCGTCAACGACATGGCGTGCACCGGGGCGCAGCCGCTGGTGTTCCTGGACTACCTCGCCGTCGGCCGCCTCGACCCCGGCGAGGCCGAGGTGCTGGTGCGCTCCATCGCCGACGCCTGCGCCGCCGTCGGGTGCGCCCTCGCCGGCGGGGAGACCGCCGAGATGCCCGGCCTGTACGCGCCCGGCCACTTCGACCTGGCCGGCTTCGCGGCGGGGGTGGTCGACCGGCCGCAGATGCTGGGGCCCCACCGCGTGCGGGAGGGCGACGCGATCGTGGGGATCCCCTCCTCGGGCATCCACTCCAACGGCTTCTCCCTGGTCCGCGCGCTCGTCGACGCCGGCGCGCTGGCCCCCGACCCGGACCTGCTGCTCGCCCCGACGCGCCTCTACGTGAACGAGGTGGCGGCGATGCGCGCGGCCGCCGACGTCCACGCCGCGGCGCACATCACCGGCGGCGGGCTGCCCGAGAACCTCCCCCGCGCGCTCCCCGAGGCCCTCGGCGCCGACCTCGACCCGGGGTCGTGGGAGGCGGGCCCCGCGATCGCCGCCGTGCTCGCCACCGGGCGCGTGGCGGACGACGAGGCGTGGCGGACGTTCAACATGGGCCTCGGCATGTGCGTGGTGGTGGCGGAGGGCGACGCCGGCGCCGCGGTCGACGCCGTCCCCGGCGCCCGGCGCGTGGGCCGGGTCGCCGGGCCCACGGGCGTCCGCCGTGGCTGACCCCTACCGCGTCGTCGTGCTGGTGTCGGGCTCGGGGTCGAACCTCCAGAGCCTGATCGACGGCGTCCACGAGCCGGGCGGCATCGAGATCGTGCGGGTCGTGAGCTCCAAGGAGGGGGTCCCGGCGCTGGAGCGCGCAGCGCGGGCCGGCATCCCCACCAGCGTCGTACCCCTCGCCGGCCGCGAGCGGGAGGCGCGCGACGCCGAGCTGGCCGAGGTCGTCGCCCTCGAGCGCCCCGACCTGGTGGTGCTGGCGGGGTGGATGAGCATCCTCACCGGCGTCTTCCTCGACCGGTTCCCCGACCGGGTGATCAACCTCCACCCGTCGCTGCTGCCGTCGTTCCCGGGGCTGCACGCGATCGAGCAGGCGCTGGCCTGGGGGGTGCAGGTGACGGGGGTCACCGTGCACTTCGCCGAGGAGGTCGTCGACGGCGGTCCCCCGATCCTGCAGGAGCCCGTCGCGGTGATGTACGGTGACGACGCGGACGCGCTCACGGCGCGGATCCGCGAGGCCGAGCACCGTCTCGTGCCCGAGGCGGTCCGGTTGTTCGCCGCCGGTCGGGTGGTCCGCGACCCCGTGGAACGCCGCCGTGTCCGGATCGTCCCCGGGGATGTGGAGGTGCAGTGAGGGTCAGGCGCGCGCTCGTGTCGGTCTCGGACAAGACGGGCCTGGAGGAGCTCGCCCGCCGGCTCGTCGAGCTCGGCGTCACGATCATCTCCACCGGCGGCACCGCCGAGGCGCTGCGCGGCTGGGGCGTCGACGTCGTCCAGGTGGACGAGGTCACGGGGCATCCGGAGATCCTGGGCGGCCGGGTCAAGACCCTTCACCCCAAGGTGCACGGCGGCATCCTCGGCCGCACCGACCTCCCGTCGGACGTCGAGCAGATGCGTGAGAACGGCATCGAGCCGATCGACCTGGTGGTCGTGAACCTCTACCCCTTCGAGGAGACCGTCGCCCGGCGCGGCGCGAGCGACGAGGAGATCGTCGAGAACATCGACATCGGCGGGCCGGCCCTCATCCGCGCCGCGGCGAAGAACCACGCGCGCGTCGCCGTGGTCACCTCCCCCGCCCAGTACCCCGAGATCCTCGCGGAGCTCGCTGCGGGCGACGGCGAGCTGTCGCCCGAGCTGCTGCGACGCCTCGCCGGGGCCGCCTACCAGCGCACCGCCCGCTACGACGCCGCCATCGCCGACCACTTCGCGTCCCGCGAGGAGGACTTCCCCGAGGCGATCCTGATGGGCTTCGACAAGGCCCTCGAGGTGAGCTACGGCGAGAACCCGCACCAGCGCGGGGCCTACTACACCGAGCGCGGCGCCCGCACCCACCTGCTCGGCCTGACCGAGCAGCTCCACGGCAAGGCGCTGTCGTTCAACAACCTGCTCGACCTGGACGCCGCGAAGAAGCTCCTGGCCGAGTTCGAGCTGCCCGCCTGCGTGATCGTGAAGCACAACAACCCCTGCGGCGTCGCCATCGCCGGGGACGTCGGCACCGCCTACGTCCGCGCCCGCGACTGCGACCCGGTGTCCGCGTACGGCGGCGTCATCGTGGTGAACCGGCCCGTCGATGGGGCGCTCGGCGAGCTGCTGGCCGGCACGTTCGTCGAGGTGCTCCTGGCGCCCGCGTACGACGACGACGCGATGGCGGCGCTCACCCGCAAGCCGAACACCCGGATCATGCTCACCACCGAGCGGCGGCGCGCCAACCCCGGCGAGCGCGACCTGCGCCGCGTGACCGGCGGCATGCTGATCCAGGACCGCGACGACGAGACCGAGGTGCGCGACCAGATGACCGTGGTCACGAAGCGCGCCCCGACCGAGGCCGAGTGGGGCGACCTGCTGTTCGCGTGGCGGGTGGCGAAGCACGTGAAGAGCAACGCGATCGTGCTGGCGCGCGACCTCGCGACCGTCGGCGTCGGCGCGGGCCAGATGAGCCGGGTCGACTCGGTGCGGCTCTCGCTGGAGAAGGCGCAGGTGCCGGTGGAGGGGTCGGTGCTCGCCAGCGACGCGTTCTTCCCGTTCGCGGACGGCCCCGAGGCGGCGGTCGCCGCCGGCGTGACCGCGGTGATCCAGCCGGGCGGGTCGATCCGCGACGACGAGGTGTTCGCCGCGTGCGACGCCGCCGACGTCAGCATGGTCGTCACCGGCCGGCGCCACTTCCGACACTAGGAGACGGCCATGCCCCGCTGGCAGCGCACCATCGACGTCGACGCCCCCGCGTCCGCCACCTGGGACCTCGTGGGCGACCCCACGACCGTGCCCCGCTGGTACCCCAAGTACGAGACCGCCGACGTCGCGGGCGGCCAGCGCGTGCTGCGCAGCGCCGACGGGGGCGAGCTGGTGGAGACGCTCGACGACCGCGACGACGCGGCCCGCCGCTACTCCTACTCCGTGGTCTCCGGGGCGCCGGTCAGCTCGTACCACGCGACGTTCGAGGTGCAGGAGCGCGACGGCGCGAGCCGCGTGGTGTGGACCGTGGACGCCGAGCCGAGCGACCCGTCGGTCGACCTGGAGGCGCGCCTCGTCCCCACCCAGGAGGACGCGTTGCGGAGGATCAAGGAGATCGTGGAGCGCGAGGCGTAGCCGAAGCGCAGGCCGACCGGCGTCACGGACT
>DASSBX010000168.1:0-2737 GCA_035698305.1 Miltoncostaeaceae bacterium
GGCCTGCTCGACCCCGGGGGCGGCACGATCGACGCGGCCGCCGCGGTGGCGGGGCTCGCCGCCGAGCTTGGGCCGGCGATCCGGCGGGTGACCGTCCGGGCCGTCCGCGCGGAGGGGGCCGCCGTGACCGCCCTCACCGACGACGGCCCGGTGGCCGCAGCACGGCTGCTCGCCTGCCCCGGCGCCCGCGCGGGCGCGTTGACCCCAGCCCCGGGCGACGCGCTGCCGATGCGCGTGCGCAGCCACCTGAGGGTCGCGTTCCGCGTGCCGGGGGGCGGTGACCTGCCGTGCCTGCTGGAGCGCTCCGGCGCCCACGCCCCGGGGGTGACCGGCTACGGCACCGCGCTGCCGGGCGGCGCGATGGCCCTGGGGACCCACGCCGCCGACGACCTGGCGCAGGACGAGGCGGTCGCGGTGACCCGGGCGTGGGCGTCGGCCGCCCTGCCCGGCCTGGACCCGGCGCCCGCCGGGCTGCTCGCCTGCGACAGCGTCCAACTGGGCGACGATCCGGACGCTTTCGCCCTGACCGGCGACGGCCCGGCCGCCGTGTTCACGGGCGGCAACCTCTTCAAGCACGCCCCGGCCCTGGGCCCGATGCTCGCCGAGGCCATGCTCGATGGACGCCGCGACCCCCTGCTCGCGCCCGATCCCTGACCCCGCCGAGCCCCGCTCCGGGCGTCAGTTCCGGACGCGGACGGCCGGCTCCGCCGGGAGGCCCAAGGGCCGCTCGGCGAACGCGAGGTCCCCGTCGACCGCGTAGCAGTCGTTGACGCTCGCGTCCCCCAGCGTCTCGTCGACCCAGGCCTGCACCGTCGCGACCGCGTCCGCCTCGACCAGGCAGGTCACCAGCGAGCGGTCCTCGCTGGGGTAGAACTGGAGCGGCCGCACCCCGGGCGGCGCGCCCTGGCCGCTGATGAGCCGCTGGCCGCGCGCGAACGCCGTCGCCGGGTCGCCGATCCGGTGCCGCACCACCACGTACATCGCGTCCTCCCATCCCGATTGGATCCGTGACGCGACCGTAGGTCCGCCGGGTGGGACCGGCATCGGCCGGATGACCCATCCGCGTCGCCGTGCGGCGTGGTCAATCCACGCCACCACGCCCTGGCCGGGCGAGGCCGTGGGTCACGGCGTATGCGGTCGCCGCCGTCCGGCCGGGGACGCGGAGCTTGGCGAAGATGTTCTGGAGGTGGCGGGCGACGGTGCGCTCGCTTTTGACCAACGCCGCCGCGACCTCGCGGTTCGTCCTGCCCTCGGCGACGAGCCGCAGCACCTCCTCCTCGCGCGCCGTCAGGCCGTGCCGGCGCTGTGGCGTGCGCCCGCCGGCCGCATCCACCCAGGCCACCGCCGGCGCCGCGCCGAGACGGGCGAGTGTCGCGCGGGCGGCCTCCAGCCCGAGCGCCGCCGAGTCCTCGTCGCCGAGCGCCCGCGCGGCGAGGGCCGCATGCGCCTGGGCGCGCGCCGCCTCGTACGGCGCGCCGAGCTCCTCCCACGCCGCCTGGGCGTCGCGCAGCAGCGCGATGGCGGCTGCCCCATCGCCGCCGGCGAGCGCCACTGCGCCGTGGGCTCCGGCCGCCATGGCCCGGAGCGCGTCGGTCCGATATCGCGCCGCCGCGCCGGCCAGCTCGCGGCACGCCGCCCCCGCCGCGTCGTGGTCGCCCGCCGCCAGCATCACCTCGACGGCCGCCGGGAGCAGCGCGGCGCGGCGCAGGCCCCCCGGCGCGGTGGCGTTCACCGCCACTCGGACGCCGGCCGCTGCAGCCGCCCCGTCCCCCGCCGCGAGGCGCGCGAGGGCGAGCCCGGGCTGCGCGTCGTGTCCGAGGCCGCTCGCGGTGCGGTACGCCGCCTCGGCCGCGGCCAGGTCACCGCGGAGCCGGTGCACCTCGCCCTCCTCGTAGGCCGCGAGCCCGAGCGCCCGCCGGTTCAGCGCGCCCGCGGTGAGGGGGCTGACGAAGCGCCGCAGCTCGGCGAGGGCCCCGGACCAGTCGCCGATGAGCGTCATGACCTGCGCGCGGTGGACGAGGCACACGCCGCGGTGGGCCACCATCTCCGGCTGGCCATCGCACCAGCGCGTCAGCGCCACCGTCCATTCACGGGCACGACCCAGCTCGAGGGCGGCGTGGCAGAAGGCGATCGTGTTGCAGTAGACGATGCCGGCGACGATCGGCGAGAGCTCCCCCGCCGCGACGGCCACGAGCGACTCGTCCACGAGCCGCAGCCCCTCGTCCCCGCGGCCCTGGCGGACCATCGCGTGGCCCTGCTCCATCAGGCCGATCGCCATCAGGTCTCGATCGCCGGCCCGGCCGGCGATCGCGGCGATCGCCTCCGCAATGCGCTCCGCAGCCGGGTGGTCGCCGGCCATGGCCGCCTCCAGCAGCGCCCCGAGCGCCACCCACCCCGCCTCGGGGCAGTCCGCGGGCTCCCCCTCCAGCAGCCGGCGGCCGCGCGCGAACCAGCCGCGCGCTGGCGACGGCTCGCGCCGGAACAGGAGCGCATGCCCGATCCACCAGGCGCAGCGCGCCGCGTCGCGCGGCAGGCCCGCCGCGAGGTACGCCCCGTGGGCACGCTGCAGGGCGGCCGCGTACTCGTCGTCGCGCCCGAGCATGTAGGCGGCCCGCGCCAGCAGCTCCAAGTCGCCGCCGCCGAGCGGCCCGCCCCGGTCGGCGGCGGCGAGCGCCGCGTGGGCGCCCACCCATCGGCGCCCGGTGGAGAGCGCTCGGCCCTGCTCCAGATCGGCTTC
>DASSBX010000169.1:0-3507 GCA_035698305.1 Miltoncostaeaceae bacterium
TGCGCCGCCCGCTCCAAGCCGCCGAGGGCTAGGGGCCGCCGATCGCGCGGAGCGCCGCCGGGGGGTAGAGCGCGCGCAGCCGCCCCCCGCGGGGGGCGACGGCATCGACGTCCAGGATCGCCAGCGTCCCCTTGCGGAAGGCGACCGACCCGCCGCCGGTGAGGTCGGCGACGGCGTGGGGGAGGTCGGGGTTGTGGCCGCACACCAGCACCCGGTCGGCGCCGGGGTGCCGCATCAGGGCCTCGGCGAGGTCGTCGAGCTCCATCCCGGGGCGCAGGCGCGCATCCTCGACCGGGTCGACGCCGACGGCGGCCCCCACGATCTCGGCCGTCTCGCGGCAGCGGGCCAGCGGGCTGCACAGCACGAGGGAGGTCTCGATGCCGAGCGTCCGCAGGCCCTGCGCCGCCCGCTCCATCAGCGCGCGGCCCTCGGCGGTGAGGGCGCGCGGCTCGTCGCGGTAGCCGGTGTCGGGCCCCGCGTCCTCCGCGATCCCGTGGCGCATCAGCATCAGGCGCATCGCGGGGCAGCATCGCGCGCCGGCGGGCGACGCGCCAGGGTCAGCCGGCGTCGTGCTCCGGCTGGTCCTTGCGCTGGGGCGCCGCGCCGCCGGGCGCCTCCCCGTCCGGCCCCTCGCCGCCGGCGCCGGGACGGCCGGTCCTCGGCTCCACCGTCTCCGGCGCGCCCGGGCCGGCGCCGTCGCCCGCGGCCGGGTGCTCCTCGGGCATGTCCTTCGTGAACTCGGCCGGGGACTTCCCCTTCTGGTCAGCCATCGCGACGCCCGCCCGGGATGATCTTCAGGGCCGCGCGCTGGGCGACGTACACGGCGGTGCCGAGCAGGCCGGCCGGGGCCGGCTGGGAGTCGGCCGCCGAGTCGCGCGGTGTCACCCGGGGGTCGGCGGGCTTGACCCAGCTCTGCGGGGCGCTGTCGCGCTCGCCCGCGGGGCCGTGCCCCGCGTTGCCGGGCCGGCCGGTTCGCGGCTCCACCGTCTCGGGGGCGCCGGGGCCGGCACCGGGGCCGGCGCTGTCCATCTCCTCCGGCATGTCGAGGACGAACTCCGCCGGGGTCTTCGCACGCTGCTGGACCATCGCGGATCCTCCCTGTCGGGGTCGGTCCCGCGAGTCTTCCCGCCCCCGTCCCGCGGCAAACGGGACGGGGGCGGGAGGGTGCCCAGTGCCCCACCCCGGAAGTGCCGCGGCGTTTCCCGGCTGCATCGCGTCGCGATGCTGCGTCCTCGGTCTCGGCGATAGGACACCGCTATCGCCGAGGGCCTGCGTCCTTGCCTCGCGGGCGATTCGCTCGGGAAACCCATACGGAACTTCCGGGGCGGGGCACTAGTCGATCATCTGGTAGGCGGGCAGCGTCAGGAAGTCGACGAACTCGTCCGAGGTGGAGATGTCGTCGAAGAGCTCCGCGGCCCGGTCGAAGTACTCGTGCAGGTTCTCCGGGTACTTCTCGTGGATCTTGTCCAGCTCCTCGGCGAGGAGGGCCCGGAACAGGTCGGCGTCGACCTTGCGGCCGTCGTCGAGGACGCCGCGGTCGGAGTGGATCCACTGCCACACCTGGCTGCGGGAGATCTCCGCGGTGGCGGCGTCCTCCATCAGGTTGTTGATCGGGACGCAGCCGATGCCGTTGAGCCAGGCGCCCAGGTACTGGACGCCGACGCTGATGTTGAGGCGCAGCCCGTCCTCGGTGATCGGCCCCTCGGGGACGAACGTCAGGAGGTCCTGCGCGGTGATCTCCACGTCCTCGCGCAGCCGGTCGAGTTGGTTCGGGCCCGGCATGACCGCGTCGAACGCCTCGACGGCGATCGGAACGAGGCCGGGGTGGGCGACCCAGGTGCCGTCGTGGCCGTTGTTGGCCTCGCGCTCCTTGTCGGCCCGCACTTTGGCGAGGGCCTCCTCGTTGGCCTCCGGGTCGTTCTTGATCGGGATCTGCGCGGCCATGCCGCCGATCGCGTGGGCGCCGCGCTTGTGGCACGTCTTGATCGCGAGCAGCGAGTAGCTGTTCATGAAGTGGGTGGTCATCGTGACCAGCGCCCGGTCGGCCATCACGAAGTCCGGGCGGCTGCGGAACTTCTTGATGACGCTGAAGATGTAGTCCCAGCGCCCGCAGTTGAGCCCGGCGGAGTGGTCGCGCAGCTCGTAGAGGATCTCCTCCATCTCGAACGCGGCCAGGATCGTCTCGATCAGGACGGTCGCGCGGACGCTGCCCTGGGGGATGCCGATCTCGTCCTGGGTCGTGACGATGATGTCGTTCCAGAGCCGGGCCTCGAGGTGGCTCTCCATCTTCGGCAGGTAGAAGTAGGGCCCGGAGCCCTTCTCCAGCAGGTTCTTCGCGTTGTGGAACATGTAGAGCGCGAAGTCGAAGACGCCGGCCGACACGGGCTCGCCGTCCACGAGGACGTGCTTCTCCAGCAGGTGCCAGCCGCGGGGCCGCACGAGCAGGGTGGCGAGGTTCTCGCCGAGGGCGTAGTCCTTGCCGCCGCTCGAGAGGGTGATCGTCCCGTTGACGGCGTCACGCAGGTTGATCTGCCCCTGGATCGTGTTCTCCCAGGTGGGCGTGTTCGAGTCCTCGAAGTCGGCCATGAACACCTTCGCCCCGGAGTTGAGGGCGTTGATGATCATCTTCCGGTCGACGGGACCGGTGATCTCGGCGCGGCGGTCCTGCAGGTCGGCCGGCGCGGGCGCGACCTTCCACGACGGGTCGTCGCGGATCGCCTTCGTCTCGGGCAGGAAGTCCGGCAGCTCGCCGGCGTCGAGGCGCTCCGCACGCGCTACGCGTGCCTCCAGGAGCTCCCGGCGCCGCGACTCGAACTCGCGGTGCAGCGTCGCCACCAGGGCGAGCGCGTCCGGGGTGAGGATCTCCGCCATCTCGGGCGAGACGTCGGCCGTGATCTGGACTCCCTCGGGCAGGGTGAGCGTGCTCATGGTTGGGGTCGCACCTTTCCTCGACGCGTCAACCGCCGAAGGCTAGCCGAAACGCTCCGAGGCGAGGACGCGCATGCCCCCGGTCGCGGGCGACACGTAGTCCGCCCACGCGGCGGCGAGGTGGTCGCCGTCTGCGCCCACGGCCAGCGGCCAGCCGTCGGTCGGCGACTCCTGCACCACCTGGGGCGGCGACCACCGCCCCGGGAGGCCGGCGCGACTCGCGTACAGGCGGCCCGCGAAGGAGGGCGCGCGCCCCACGAGGCGGTCCCACATGAGGACCGGCGTCCCTGACCGCGAGACGCTGAGGTGCGTGGGCGGCGGTCCCGGTGTCGACACGTCCGCGCCCGCACGGACGTCCGGGATGTCGAAGGCGTCGACGACGGCGGACGGATCGGCGTGGCCATCCCGGACGGCGGACGCCCGGACCGCCACACGGGTCCACTCGCGCTGCCACCGGGTCCACGCCACGACGACGCCCCCCGACGCCGGCGTGGCCGCGAGCGCCCCGAACGTGGTCGCGAGGGGCCCGCGGTCGAGGACCTGCGTCGGCGTCCACGTGCCGTCGCGCAGCGTGCTCGT
>DASSBX010000170.1:0-14062 GCA_035698305.1 Miltoncostaeaceae bacterium
GCGCCATCGGGGCCAGGGCGGCGCCGAGCGCCTCCATCCGCGCCTCGGCGGACGCCTGCAGCACCCCCGCGCGCTCGGCGGCGGTCTCCATCGCGCCCGACAGGGCGCGCCAGCCGCCGCGCCCCTCGGCCCGGATCGGCGCGGGACGCCCGCCGCCGAGGGCCTGGGCGGCGGCGGTGAGGCGGGCGAGGCGACGCTCGCGGCGGACGCCGAGGATCCACGCCAGCGCGCCGGCCAGCAGCGCCAGCACCGCCACGGCGGCGGCGACGGGCGGGCCTGCCGAGCCGATGGTCCCCGCGCCGGGCGCGAGGCGCTCGCGCAGGGTGATCGTCGCGCCGGTCGGCAACGTCCGGGTGGCCTCGACGGCGCCGTCGCGCAGAGTCCAGCCGGCGGCGCCGGCGGTGGCGATCGCGCCGGCGGTCCCGGCGTCGCCGCGGCTCCACACGTCGCCGGCGGGGCCGGTCTGCACCCGCACCCGGCCGCCGGGCCCCATCAGGCGCGCGCTGTGGCCCGTCTCGCGCAGCACGCGGCCGGCCTGGGCCGGGCGCGCCGGATCGACCTGGGCGGCGGCGCGGTCGGCGGCGGCCGCCAGGGGCCCGCCGGCCCGGTCGACCTCGCGGCGCAGGTCCAGCCCGAAGGCCAGCAGGGCGACGAGCCCGAGCACGACGGCGGTTCCCACGATCGTCGCGATCGTGGCGCGCCAGGGCCTGCGGGGGCGGACGTCGTGAGGCATGCTGCGGCAGGGCTTCGCCCCCGGCGGGCGAAACTCCTTCCGTCACCGCGACCCGACCGCGGCGGCGAGCGGGACCCCGAACGCGCAGACCAGGGGTGGGGAGACGCGATGACCGACGACGCCCACGACGAGCCGCCGCCACGGCGCACATCGCGCCCCGCGCGCGGGCGGCGGAGCCTGACCGCCAGCGAGGCGGCGGCCCTGATCGGCGTGAGCGTCGCGACGGTGCGGGGATGGGCGGACGACGGGCGGCTCCCCGCCTACCGCACCGAGGGCGGCCACCGCCGCTTCGAGCTCGACGAGCTCCGCGACTGGCTCACCCGCCGCGGCGCCGCGGCGCCCGAGGCGCGGCGCTTCCCCCGCGCGCCCCAGGAGGTGCCGGCGTGCCCGCTCCTCGCCCGCGAGCTGAACTCCCGCACCCAGGCGATCGTCGACCGTGCGCTCGCCGGCTACGAGGATGACGTCGCCACCCCGTTCCCCCCGCCGAGCCGGCCGCAGCTCACCCGCATCGCCGTGCGGTTCGTGCGCGTGGTCACCACCGGGGTCGAGACGGGGCGGCCGGGCCTCGCGTCCGGGCAGGCGGAGCTGGCGGGCCTGCGGGGCGGCCTGGAGGGCGACGCCGGCGTGCGGGTGCTCGTGGAGCACACCCGCGTGGCGATCGCGATGCACGCCGAGGCGGAGGCGGCGGAACGCGCCGGCGTCGCCGTCGAGCCGCTCGGCATCCCGGTGCTGCTCGCCGTGATCGACCACGCGCAGGCGGCGGTGGCGCATGGGTTCCAGCAGGCGCAGGGCGTCCGGGCGCGCCGATCCCGGGCCGACGCGCAGCGAAGCCGCTAGCCCACCACCGCCGGCCTCACGGCACGGAAAATAGAGAGTCCCCGCGGATGCGGGGACTCTCCGTAGCAGGCCGTAAGCCGGATTCTGTCGTGGGCAGCCATCCATCTGGGACGCCCCTCACGGGACGCCTCCTGCGGCCTACCTGGGACTGGGCGAGCAACCCGTGACGCCCCGATTCGGCCTTGCACCGGGTGGGGTTTACCCAGCCGGCCTGTCACCAGACCGCTGGTGCGCTCTTACCGCACCTTTTCACCGTTGCCGCCGACGCGAACGCCGAGGCTGTGTCGTTTCTGTGGCACTTTCCCTGGGGTTTCCCCCGCTGGCCGTTAACCAGCACCCTGCTCTGCGGTGTCCGGACTTTCCTCGGACCGCCGGAGCGGCCCGCGGCTGCCTGGCCTGCCGTGTCAGGGTAGCGCCGTGCGCATCGTCTCGCTGCTGCCGTCCGCCACCGAGATCCTGTTCGCCGTCGGGGCGGGCGACGCCGTGGTGGGCGTCACGTTCGAGTGCGACCACCCGCCGGAGGCGCGCACCCGGCGCATCGTCTCGACCTCCGCGCTCGCCGAGGGGATGACCCTGGCGGAGATCGACGCCGCCGTGTCGGCGCGGATGGCCGCCGGCGAGGACCTCTACCACCTGGACGAGGGCGCCCTTGCGGGGCTCGACGCCGACCTGGTGGTCACCCAGGACCTGTGCGCGGTGTGCGCGGTCGACGCCGCCGACGTGGAGGCGGCGCTCGACCACCTGGGCTGCGACGGCCGCGTGCTCACGATCGCGCCCGGCGACCTGGCCGAGGTGCTCGCGTCGATCCGGACGCTCGGCGACGCCGTGGGCGCCCGACCGGCGGCCGGCCGGCTGGTGGCGGGCCTCGAAGCCCGTCTGGCGGCGGTGCGCGACCGGGTGGCCGGCGCCCGCCGGCCGCGGACGCTGGTGCTCGAGTGGACCGACCCGCCCTACGCGCCCGGCCACTGGGTGCCCGACATGGTCGCCGCGGCGGGCGGCGTGAACCCTCTCGGCTCGCCGGCCCGGCGGTCGGAGCGGGTCACCTGGGAGGCCGTCGCCGCGGCCCGGCCCGAGGTGGTGGTGTGCGCGCCGTGCGGGTTCGGCCTCGCCGAATCGGCGGCGGCGGGCCGCGACCTGCTGGCCCGCGGCGCGTTGCCGGCGGACGCCGAGGTGTGGGCGGTCGACGCGAATGCGTCGTGGGCGCGGCCGGGACCGCGGCTGGTCGACGGCGTCGAGGCGCTCGCCGGGATCCTGCACCCGGGGAGGGCGGCGCCGCCGTCCCCCGATGCGGCTCAGATCTTGCGGAGCACCCCGACGACTACGCCGGCGAGGGTGACCTCGTCGTCCGGGACGATCGGCTCGTAGGCCGCGTTCTCCGGCATGAGGTGCACGCGGCCGTCCACCCGGCGGAGGCGCTTCACGGTGGCCTCTTCGCCGATCTGGGCCACCACGATCTCGCCGTCCCGGGCGGTGGGCGTCTGCTTCACCACCACCAGGTCGCCCTCGAGGATCCCCGCCTCGATCATCGAGTCGCCCTTCACCCGCAGCACGAAGTCGCCCTCGAACGGGGAGGTCACCCAGTCCTCGACGTCCTGCTCGGCGAGCGTGGGCGCGCCGGCGGCGACGGAGCCCACCAGGGGGAGCGCGGCCACCGACGGCCGCGCGGCCGGCTGCGGCGCGGACGTCGCCGCGTCCGGCACGCGCACCAGCATGGCGCGCGGCTTGGTGGGGTCGCGTTTGATGTGGCCGGCCTGCTCCAGCTTCGCCAGGTGGGCGTGCACCGTCGATGGCGAGGCCAGCCCCACCGCGAGGCCGATCTCGCGGACCGTGGGCGGATACCCGTTGTCTCGGCAGTGCCTGCCGATGAAGGCGAGGATCGCCGTCTGCCGCTCGGTCAGCTCGTCCATCTGGGGTGCCCTCCGGGAAGCGAACAGGTGTTCCGGGCGGCACGCTATCACGGAGCGGGGGATTCTCCGCAACCCCGCGCGGGAGCCCGGCCGGGGCGACGGGCTCGCTATACTCGCCCGACCCCTCAGGCGCCTGTGGCGGAATTGGTAGACGCGCAAGGTTGAGGGCCTTGTGGACCGTATGGTCCGTGGAGGTTCAAGTCCTCTCGGGCGCACCTCGCGAAGCCCCGCTCCGGCGGGGCTTCGGTCGTTCCGCCCCCGTTTCGGCATGGCTCCCGTGGGCCCGCCCGACAGAGGCTCGCGCAGCCGCAGCCGCAGCCGCTGCGCCGGCGACGGGCGCGGCGCGCAACCCGTCGCCGGCCCCGTGACGGGAGCGTCCGCCCACGGAGTTCCTCACGATCGGCCTGACCCACGGACACCGATCGCGTCCCGATCGGCGTCCCGCCGCGCTTCGACGGCGAGACCGCGACCATCTGCCAGGCGGCCTCGGCCACCGACCCGGGCCCCATCACCTGAGGGGACCCGCACCCGGCGCACGCGAGGCCCCGCCCCGGCGGGGCCTCGTCGTTCCGGGCCTCAGGGACGGGTCAGCGCCAGCAGGAGCGCTGCCAGCAGACGAGCCACCCCGTCAGGAGGTTCTTCGCGTGCCGCATGTCCATGTCTTCGGCGCGTCCGGCGGAAACCCTGAGGGCCCCGCGCACCGCAGGACGGGTCAGTTGAAGATGATCCCGATCAGCTCGACGATCCAGGCGATCAGATACACCTGGAACACGGCTCCGAGGTACAGCACGATCGCGATCACCGGGACCGCGACGGCCCCTCCGACCCACTTGGCGGCGACGTTCATCGCGGGAACCCTACCCATCGGGACGGCCGTCAGGAAGGGCGGCCCCCGCGGAGGGCCGAACGACCCGGGACGGAGGGGACGACGGACCGGCGGGCGCCTATGCTCCCCGGCGTGGACCCGACACCGGAGGAGCCCGTGACCACCCCCGCCGAGGAGGCACGCGACGCGCTCCTCGCCGCCATCGCGAAGCAGGTGGCCGTCGCGCCGAACGCGACCACCCTCCTGCGCCTCGCCGAGGCGTACGCCTGGGCCGTCAGCCCCGAGCAGGCCCACGGCGGCGCCGGCGACAAGTAGCCGCCCCCGGCCGGCCGCCTAGGAGGACGGGCGCTCGCCGGCGGGCGCCCGCGCCCCGGGCGAGCGCGGGTCGAGCGCCGCCCGCACGGCGTCGCCCACCAGGGCGGCCGCCAGCACGGTCAGCACCACCGCGAGGCCCGGGAAGACCGTGAGCCACGGCCGGTCCTCGATCGTGTCGGGCGCGCCGATCAGCAGCGTCCCCCACGACGGGTCGCCGTCCGGGTCGATGCCGAGCGACAGGAACGAGAGGGCGCTCTCGGCCAGGATCGCCACCCCCACCGCGAGCGCCGCGAACGACGCCACCTCCGGGGTCGCCGCCGGCAGCAGGTGGCGCCACAGGATGCGGCCGCCGCCCGCCCCCGCCGCCCGGGCCGCCTCGACGTGGGCGGTCTCGCGGGTCGAGAGCGCCGAGGCGCGCGACAGGCGGAAGAGCGGCGGCCACGACAGCACCGCGAGGATCAGGATCACCTCCGCCACGCCGACCCGCTCGAACGTGAGCGACAGGACGATCAGCACCACGAACGCCGGGACGATCAGGAACAGCTCCGCGAACCGCGACAGCGCGCCGTCGACCCACCCGCCGCGCCACCCCGCCAGCAGGCCGAGCGCGGCGCCCACCAGCGTCGCCACCAGCGCCGTCCCGAACCCGATCGCCAGGGAGATGCGGCCCGCGACGAGCACCTGGGTCATCACGTCCTCCCCCAGGCTCGCGGTGCCGAACGGATGCTCCCAGCCGGGCCCCTGGTTGCGCGCAGCCAGGTCCTGCTCGTCCGGGCCGTAGGGGGAGAGCTCCGGGCCGACGAGGCACGCCAGCGCGATGACCACGAGCACCGCGACGCCGGTCCACCCGGCCCACCCGACGCGCCGCGCCAGGCCACGCCCCCTCACCGGCGCCGGTTCCCCAGGTCGACCCGCGGGTCGAGCCGCGCGTAGAGCAGGTCGGCGACCAGGTTGGCCACGACCACCGCGACCGCCCCGATCATCACGATCCCCATCGCCACGTTCACGTCGCGCGACAGCGCCGAGTCGCGCAGCAGCCGCCCCATCCCCGGCCACGAGAACACCGACTCCGTGACCACCGCGCCCGAGAACATGATCCCCAGGTCGAGCGCCACCAGGGTCACGAGGGGCGCGAGCGACGCCCGCAGGGCGTGGCGGGTCGTGATGCGCCACTCGGGGATCCCCCGCGCCCTCGCCGCGGTGACGTGGTCCGCGCGCAGGGCATCGATCATCGAGGCGCGCTGGAAGCGGGTCCACACGGCCACGTTCACCAGCGCGAGCGTCAGCACCGGCAGCACGAGGTGCTGGAGGTGGTCGACCGAGAGGACGTCCCCCTCGCTGCCGAACGAGAAGCGCTGCTGGGTGTAGAAGACCACCTGCCCGTCGCCGCCCAGGCGGCCCCAGAGCGCGACGGACAGGGCGACCACCACCAGCCCGGCCGCGAACGCCGCCCGCCCGATCCTGCCGCCGCGCAGCGCGGCGCCGAGGCTGCAGAGCATCACGACCACCCCCGCCAGGAACGGCAGGATCGCCCACCCGTCGTCGCGCATCCGGATCGCGGCGAGCTGCAGCAGCACGCCCACCAGGAACGTCGGCGTCGCGAAGCCCAGGTGGGTGAGCGCGGTGATGGACGTGTCGCCCGGCCCGTGCGGGCGGCGGGCGGAGACGACGCCGAGCACCAGGGCCAGCACCGCGGAGAGCACGGTGGCCAGCAGCATCAGCTCGACGGTGGCCGGCAGCGCGTCGGCGATCGGCTCGATCGCATCGACGCCCCGGTTGGCGGTGCTCACCCCCCAGTCGCCCCGCACGAACCCGGTGAGCCACTGCCAGTAGCCCTCGTACCACGGCTGGTCCAGGCCCTGCTGCCGCACGAGCCGCTCGACGTCCTCGGCCCGGACCCCGGGGATGCGCCGGAGCCGCGCCTCCGGGTCGGCGGCGCGGTAGAGCAGGGCGTAGGCGGCGACGCTGACGACCAGCAGCAGCGGCACCGCGGCGAGCAGGCGCCGGCCCGCGTACGCGGCGGCGCTCACGGGACGGCTATCCGCCCGCCAGGGACCACTCCCCGCTGTTCCAGAACGCCTCGGCCTGGGTGGGGTTCGCCTTCACGCCCTGCAGCGCGTCGACGTGGGCGATGGTGTTGGGCTGCGCGTAGAGCGGGATGAGCGGCACCTCGTCGGCCAGGATGTCCTGGATCCGGCCGAGCTGCTGCACGCGGGCGTCCTCGTCGAGCTCCCGGTCGGAGCTCCGCAGCAGCCGGTCCACCTCCGCGTCGCTCCACCGGTACACGTTCTGGCCGGAGAACCCGTTCTCCTCCGAGGGGATCTGGTCGGAGGCGAGCAGCGCGGTGGGGCTCGGGTCGACCCCGCCGCCGAAGGCGAGCAGGGCGGTCGTGAACTCCCCCTGGCCCAGGTCGTTGCCGAAGAGCTGGTCGGGGCTGCGGGAGCGCAGCCGCACGGCGATCCCCGCCTCGCGGGCCTGCTCGGACATCAGCCGCACCTCGGTGCGGCGCAGCTCGTCGCCGGACAGCGTCGACATGGGGATCTCCAGGCGCCTGCCGTCCTTCGCGAAGATCCCGTCGGAGCCGCGCACCCATCCGTCGTCCTCCAGGATCCCGATCGCCCGCTGCGGGTCGTGGGAGTAGCGCTCGAACGTGGGCCGGTAGCCGAGCTGGCTGGGCCGCAGCAGGCTCTGGAGCACCGGCACGGAGTCCTGCAGCAGCACATCGACGATCTGGTCGCGGTCGATCGCGTACGCCAGCGCCCGGCGCACCGCCGGGTCGTCCATGGGGGGCGCCTCGGTGTTGATGACGACGTGCTCGAAGAAGAGCGACGGCACCTGATCGACGGTCATCCCCGCGACGCCACGGGCCCGGTCGATCAGGTCGGGGTCGGGGAGGAAACTCGCCATCTGCGCCTCGCCCTGGCGGAGGGCGGTGAGGGTCGCCGCCGGCGAGTCGAGGAAGTTCACGACGATCCGGTCGAGGAACGGCCCGCCGCCGGCGTCCTCCGAGCCCCACCAGTCGGGGTCGCCCGCCAGCACCGCCCGGACGCCCGGCTGGAAGCGCTCCAGGGTGAACGGGCCGGAGCCCACGATGCCGCCGGTGTTCCAGGCGGTGTCGAAGTCCTTGCCCTTCAGGACGTGCTCCGGCAGCACGTAGTAGCCGCCCGCGACGCTGAACACGTCCTTCCATGGCGCGTAGTCGCCCTTGAAGGCCACCGTGAAGCACGTCGCGGGCGGGCAGTCGCCGCCGGAGGCCGTCGTGCCGGGGGTGATCGCGCGGATCTCGTCCCAGCCGGTGCGGCTCGCGATCTGGTTGTCGTCGTCGGTCATCGTGCGCCACGTGAAGACGACGTCGCGCGGCGTGACCGGCTCGCCGTCCGACCACCGCGCCTCGGGGCGCAGGCGGAACGTCACCCGCAGCGGGCCGGTGGCCACGTCGTCGCCGGCCGGCACCCGCTGGGCGAGCTGCGGCACGTACGCGCCGGTCTCGTCGTTGGTCAGGAGGTTCTGGAGGACGTTCGAGACCACCCGCTGGGCGGCGACGGTGGCGCCGTCGGCCACGAGCGGGTTGATGATCGCGGGCGCCTGGTCCTCGGCGTCGACGATGGTCCCGCCCCGCTCGGCGCCGTCGCCGCCCGAGCCGCACCCGGCCGCCAGCGACGCCACGAGCAGCGCGATGGCCGCCGCCACGAGCGCGGCGCTCCGCCTGACACCCCGTTCCCACGTCATCCCCGCGGGCACGCTACAGGCCTTGGGAAACGTAAGCCAATCGCGGGGCGGGCGCCGCGGCGCCCGCCGGCGTCTCACAACTGCTTGGCCAGGAAGAACGTGGTGAGGAAGAACAGGATCGCCGACGCCACCGTCACGCGGTCCAGGTTCTTCTCGACGATCGCCGTCGACCCTCCGTAGGAGCTCGACGAGCCGCCCACGCCGAACGCGCCGGAGAGCCCCGCGTCCTTGCCGCTGTGCAGCAGCACCAGGAACACCAGCAGCACGGCGTTGATCGAGTGGATGACGACGAGCAGGGCGGTCATGACGCCGGACGGTAGCATCTCGCCCCTCCGTGGACGATCTGCCCCTCCTCAACCCGCCCGAGTTCCCGCACTGCTTCGTGTGCGGGCCGGCGAACCCCGACGGCCTGCACCTGCGGATCCACCAGGACGGGACGGACGCCGTCGCGCGCTACACGCCGACGGCGACCCAGATCGGGTACCCCGAGCGGGTGCACGGCGGGCTGGTGGGGATGCTGGTCGATGAGATGCTCGTGTACGCCGGCGCCCCTCACGGCCTGTGGGGCATGACGGCGAAGGTGCGCTACTGGCTGCGCCGGCCGATCCCCGTCGGCGAGGAGCTCGCGCTGCGCGGCCGGCTGGTGCAGCGCAGCGAGCGCGGGTTCCGCGCCGTGGTGACCGTCCACCTGCCCGGCGACGTGCTGGCCGCCGAGGGCGAGGGGATGTGCGTCATCCGCGAGGCGCCGGTCCCGTAGAGGTCCCTTGCGGGCCCTCGTGCGCCGCGGCCCGGGTGCCGATCCCAGAGGGCATGGACGGACGGGAGCCGGCGTGGGAGCGGCTGCGCAGCCTGGAGCAGGCGGCGCTGCGCCGCGCCCGCGGCGAGCGCGTGCCGATGCCGGAGGCGCGGTCCTCCGCGTGCGAGGTGTGCGGCGGCACGGACGTCCACTGGGGGGCGCTGTGCGAGCCGTGCCGCGCCCGCCTGTCAGCCGCGGCCGGGCGGTGGCGGGGCAGGTAGCCTCCGGGCATGGAGATCCGCGCCCGCGACGACGCCACGCCGTTCGTCACCACGGACGGCAGCACGATCCGGTCGCTGCTCGACCGCTCCAACGCCCCGGTCGCCAACCAGAGCCTGGCCGAGGCCACGATCGACGCGGGCGAGTCGACGACCCGTCACCACCACAGGATCTCGGAGGAGATCTACTACCTGCTCGAGGGCACCGGCGAGATGGAGCTCGACGGCGAGGTCAGGACGGTGGGGCCGGGCGACGCGATCCTCATCCCGCCCGGGGCGTGGCACACGATCCGGGCCACCGGCGATGCGCCGGTGCGGCTGCTCTGCGGGTGCGCGCCGCCCTGGAGCGCCGACGACACCTACTTCGAATGAGGACCAATTGGCCGATGCCGACCGTTTGATCCGACTGGGCCACAGCCCGGACCCCGACGACGCGTTCATGTTCTACGCGCTGGCGCAGGAGAAGATCCCCGGCGACGGGTTCCGGTTCGAGCACATCCTGCGCGACATCGAGACGCTCAACGAGTGGGCCAAGGAGGGGCGCCTGGAGGTCACGGCGGTGTCGGTCCACGCCTACGCCTACCTGTCCGACCGGTACCGGCTGCTGCCGCACGGCGCGTCGATGGGCGAGCAGTACGGCCCGATGGTGGTGGTCCGCGAGGGCGCCGCGATCGAGCCGGAGCAGCTGCCCTCGCTGCGGGTCGCCGTCCCCGGGCTGCTGACCAGCGCGTTCCTGGAGCTCCAGCTCGCCGTGGGCCGCATCGCCGACCCGGTGATCACCCCGTTCGACGAGATCCTGGACGTGGTGGAGGCGGGCACGGTCGACGCCGGCCTGGTGATCCACGAGGGCCAGCTGACCTACGGGACCCAGGGCCTCGAGAAGATCCTGGACCTGGGCGAGTGGTGGCACGAGCTGACCGGCGGCCTGCCGCTGCCGCTCGGTGCCAACGCGGTGCGACGCGACCTGGACGAGGGCGACACGCTGCCCCGCCTGTCGCGCCTGCTGCGCGCGTCGATCGCGTACGGCCTGGAGCACCGCGCCGGCGCGCTGGCCCACGCCGAGCAGTTCGGCCGGGGCCTCGACAACGACCTGGCCGACCGGTTCGTGGGCATGTACGTCAACGACCGCACCCTCGACTACGGCGAGGACGGCCGGGCCGCCGTCGCCGAGCTGCTGCGCCGCGGCCACGAGGCGGGGCTGATCGACCGGCCGCCGCTCGTCGACTTCGTGGAGGACTGATCGCCGAGGGCACCGGCCGCGACTGGGCGGCCGAGATCGATCGCTGGACCGAGCGCTTCCGGGGGGTCCCCCACCCCCCGGAGCCGTTCGCCACGGCCCTCCGCGACGGCTGGACGGAGGAGGCGAGGGCCGCCCTCGTCGAGGAGGCCGAGGACTACGCCCGGCGCCACGCCGCCTGGCTCGCGCAGATCGGCGGGGCCGGGGAGGACATGGTGCGCCTCGACTGCCGGGGCCGCTCGTGCGGCCTCTGCGAGAAGTACTGCGGCAAGGCCTACTCGTTGACGGGGGCGACGGAGGGGCTGCCGCCTCCCCCGCCGCTGCCGATCTGCCCGGCGTGCCGGCACACGCTGAACCTGCTGACCCCGTTCTTCATGCAGGGCCTGGGCCTGGACCTCGACGACCTGATCGCCGAGGCCCAGCCCTTCGTCGACTGACGGCCCTTCCCGGGTCCGCCGGGGCGCTTACTTGACGGTGAGCGTCCCGACCATCCCGGCCTGGCGGTGGCCCGGCACGGTGCAGTAGTACTCGTAGGTCCCCGCGGGGAGGTTCACGGTCAGCTCGGAGCTGGCGCCGTCGGTGACCTCGTCGCTGACGCCGTCGGCGCCCTCGACCGCCACGTCGTGCGGCACGGCCGAATCGTTGGTGAGCTTGATGGTGATGTCGCCCGGCTTCGCGGTCAGCTTGGTCTCCACGTACTTCAGGGCGCCGTTCGGGTCGGCCTGGAGCGCGAGCATGGTTGCCCCCGCGGCGGCGGCGGTCGTCGACGGCGTCGACTCCGTCGGGGTGGCGGGTGCGGTCGGCGTGGCGGGTGCGGTCGCCTCGGTCGTCGCCTCGGTGGTCGTCGCCGCGGCGCCGGAATCGTCGTCGTCGCCGCACGCGGACAGGCCGAGCGCGAGCGCGAGGACCGCCGCGCACGCAAGGCTGAGGAACAGGGTCCGTCGATGTCTCACGGTCTCTCCTTGTCGATGCCCTTTGGTGAACGTGGACTCATGTTGTCACTCCACATGCACCGCGTGCGCCGCGGCGGGGGGCACGTCGACCACGCGCTCGCCCACCCGCACCGAGATCGGCCCCCCGAACGGCGCGTGGCCGAGCACGGTGACGCGGGCGTCGGGCACCAGGCCGCGCTCCGCGAGGAACCGCAGCAGGGCGTCGTCGCGGTCGTCGACCCGGCCCACCACCGCCACGGCGCCCTCCGCCATCTCGCTGAGACGGCGCGACGAGACGCTCGGCATCAGGCCCGCGCTGGTGGGTATCGGGTGGCCGTGGGGGTCGCGCTCCGGGTGGCCGAGCGCCTCGGCGATGCGGTCGGCCAGCGCCCCCGAGACGTGGTGCTCCAGCACCTCCGCCTCCCGGTGGACCTCGTCCCACGACATGCCCAGGCGGGTCGCGAGGTACGTCTCGAGCAGGCGGTGGTGGCGGATCACCTCGAGCGCCGCCTGGCGGCCGCTGTCGGTGAGCGCCACCCCGTGGCGCGGCACCTGGTCGACGTAGCCGAGCCCGTCGAGCTTCTTGAGCATGTTGCTGGCAGACGCGGTCGTCACGGCCAGCGCCTCGGCCACCCGGGTCGTGGTGACCGGTCCCGCAGGCTCGGCCGACTCGTCGAGCAGGTAGATGGCCTTCAGGTAGTCCTGGACGGCCGGGCTGGGCCTCTCCGCGGTCAGGGCGCTCCTCGCCGGTCGTGGATGCTGATCGTACCGCGGGGGGCGCGGCGGCCGCGGCGCCGGCCCGGGGGCGGCGACGCCCGATCGGTGGGGGCGGGCGCGATTGGGGCGCGCCCCCGGCGGGCATCACACCGACATCTTGCGACGGTTCTTAGGGCGCCATAACAATGGGGTGGCACAGTGGCTCGCATGGCCACTGTCCTCTCTGAGTTGCGCCCCGACGGCGTTCGGGGCTCCGGCGTGAGCGGCGCCGGGCGCGTCGGCCTCAGCCGCATGGATCTGTTCGCCGGACTGCCGGAGCGCGACCTCGCGCTCCTCGACAGCCGGCTCCCGCTCGTCCGCTGGCCGCGGGGGGCGTCGATGCCCGAGCCGCTGAGCCGCACCGACCACCTCTTCGTGGTGCGCGAGGGGCGCCTCGCCCTGTTCGAGAGCACCGCGCCGGGGCACGAGATCATGATCTCGCTGCTCGACCCGGGCGCCATCTACTCGACGTTGGGGGCCGCCCCCGCCGCGAGCATCAGCGCACTCGAGGACTCCGCGGTGTCGCCCCTCTCCGGGCGCGCCATCGAGGGCCTCATCGCGCGGTACCCGCGCCTGGGGCGCAACCTCGCCGAGCTCCTCTCCGACCGGATCGCCACCCTGCGTGAGACGGTCGCCCTGGTCAGCGAGATGCGGGTGGAGGACCGGCTGCGGGCGCGGCTCCACCAGCTCGCCGACGGGTTCGGCCTCGCCACCCGCGCCGGCATCGAGCTGCGGCTCGAGCTGACGCACGCCCAGTGGGCGTCGCTGGTGGGGGCGTCGCGCGAGGCGGTCACCACGGCATTCAGCAAGCTGCGCGGCAGCGGCGCCATCGAGATGGACGGCCGCTCGATCACGATCCCCTGGGATGTGGTGAAGGCGCGCGAGGAGGCGGTCAGCCTCGCCGCGGCGGACGCCGGCTAGCCGGCACCCGCACCGCGTCCTCCTGCCCGCCGCCGTCGCCGCGGCGGGCCTCGCCGGACTCGCGCCCGCCTCCCCGGCGGGCGCAGCCCCCGGGCCGCCCGAGGTCACCGTGCGCGACGCGGTCCTCGGGCGGTCCTTCGACGGCCGGCCGATCCGCGTGACGCGCGTCGGCGACCGCCGTGCCCCCACGAAGGTGCTCGTGGTGGGCGCGATCCACGGCAGCGAGCGCGCCGGGGTGGCGGTGGTGCGGTGGCTGCGGTCCCACCCGATCCGTCAGCCGCGGGTGGAGCTGTGGCTCGTCCACGACCTCAACCCCGACGGCGCCGCCGCCGGCACCCGGCAGAACGCGCGCGGCGTCGACCTGAACCGCAACTTCCCGGACGCCTGGCGGGGCGGGGGGCGACCGTTCGCGACGTACTACCCGGGGCCGCGGCCGCTGTCGGAGCCGGAGGCGCGCCTCGCCGCCCGGCTCATCCGCCGCCTCGACCCGGCGGTCACGATCTGGTTCCACCAGGCGCTCGCCCTGGTCGACACGGGCACGGCGAACGACGGGCGCCTGGCCCGGCGCTATGCCCGCCTGTCGGGGCTGCCCGCCCGCCGGCTGGGGTTCCTGCCGGGCGTGGCGACGCGGTGGCAGAACCGCCGCGACCCGCGGTCGAGCGCGTTCGTGGTGGAGCTGCCCGGCGGCGCGCCGGCCGGCGGGGCTGCAGCGCGCCACGGGCGCGCGGTCCGCGCGGTGGCCGCCGCGGCGGCGGCCCGCCCCGTGAGGGCGCGCGCGTGAGGGGCGCCGCCCGACGCCCGGACGCGGTGCCCGGGACCTGAACGGCGGGGCCGGCGGGAGGTGCGGAGGGCGCG
>DASSBX010000171.1:0-4915 GCA_035698305.1 Miltoncostaeaceae bacterium
ACTTCCTGGGGGCGGGCATGCTCTGGATCCTTTCCTGGATTCAGAGCCTCCATCAACCCCAGACCGGTTCAGAGACCTTCTTTGCCGGTGTCCGGACCCAGCTGGAGTCTGGGCTGCCAGCGGCTGCCAATCCGAACCGCCACGGCCAGGCCGCTCCCACCACCCCTCCTGACTACTTGGTGCGGTTCGCACTTCAGCAGGCCGCAAGCGCCATCACGCTGATCGTGGAGCACGATCGAGCACTCGCCGGCTAGGCGGTGTTGCCCAAAGCGTTGCCACCTGTGCCTCTGAGCGGCGACGCTGGCGGCCCTTGTGACTCGGGATGCCGCTTGCCTGCTGGCGTCTGAGGGAAGCCGACGCGGGGACTCGAACCCCGGACCCCTTCATTACGAGTGAAGTGCTCTGCCAGCTGAGCTACGTCGGCCCGGGCCCCTGGGGGCCGCCGGGGGAGAATAGCCCACCGACGCCGCGGGCCGGACACCGCCGGGAGGGACGTCCGCGGCTCCCCCGCAGGGGGGATCGGGGGCGCCACGCATGTCGCCGGCGGCGCGGGCGTCGTAGGATCGCCCGAAACGGGCGGCGCCGGATGGAGGGCGGCGATGAGGAACCATCGGGAACCCCGCGAGGAGCTGCTGGCCCTCGCCGCGGAGCTGCGCCGCCTCCGGGCGGACCACCTGAGGTCGGGCCTCGGGAGCAGCGTGCGGCGGCACCTGGAGACGCGCATCCACGAGGTGACGTACCACCTCGACCGGCGCCTCGAGGCGCTCGTCGACGACGCCGGCGACCGGGCCGCGTGGCGCCACCACGCCCACGGCGGCCCCGCCCCCGAGCGGCCCGAGGCGGGCGTCGCCGCCTCCCCCGCCGGCCTCTGACTACACCCCGAGCCGCCCCGGCCGGATGAGCCGCCCGTGGGCGCCGTGGCGGGCGTCGTCGATCCGCACCAGCAGCGCCTCCGCCGCCAGGTCGCCCGACGGGTTGAGCTCCAGCTCCGCCCGCGTCTGGGCGATCTCCGCGATCGCGCGCTCCAGGAACGCCTGACGCTCCGGCCGGCCCACCTCCCGCAGGGCGTCCAGATGCTCGGGGCTGCGGACCGCCGCCTCCGCGCCCACCGCCACCGCCAGGGCGTCGCCCGCCGTCGCGGCGGCGGCGTCGAGGACCGTCGCCCAGCCGTCCGACACCATCCGCCGCCGCTCCCGCTTCTGCTGGTCCTCCACCCGCTTCTCGGCGGTGCGCAGCCCCCGCGTCCTCCCGCTGTGGCGGATCGCCTCCGCCTCCGCCTCCAGCGCCACCAGCTCCGGCGAGCGGTTCCCGGCGGCGACCTCCTCCATCTGCGCCTGGATCGCACGCACCGTCGCCGCCGGCGACCCCTCGCCCGACAGGGCCGCCAGGGCCAGGCGCACACCGATCCGGCGCAGCTCCCGGTCGAACGGGCTGAGGGCCGCCGCCTCGACGTGGGCCCCGAGCCGGCGGAACGGCACCGGCAGGCAGCGGGAACGGACCGTCGGGAGCAGGTCGGCCGGGTGGTCGGTGACCAGCACGAAATGCGTCCGCGGCGGCGGCTCCTCCAGCATCTTCAGCATCCGCGGGGCGCCGTCGCGCTCGCTGAGGCGCTCCGCCCCCTCCAGGATCAGCACCCGCCGCGCCATCACGCTCGGCCGGGACGCCACCTGCTGCAACCCCGCCTCCAGGTCGGCCAGCAGGATCTGATGGCCCGTCGCCGCGACCCGCGTCAGGTCCAGCGCCGTGGCCCGCGGGTGGGCGCCGCCCGGGTCCATCAGCGCCCACGCCACCTCCGTCGCCGCCGCCCGCTTCCCCGTGCCGGCGGGACCGAACAGCAGGAGCTGCTGGGGAGGCGCGTCCCGGGCGAGCGCCGCCCGCAGCACCCGCTCCGCCAGCGGCTGGCCGGGCACCGCGATCACGACGGCCCCCGCAGGTCGGCGACCGCGTCGAGCACCCGCGCGTGCACCTCGTCGCGGGTGCCGGTGCCGTCCACCAGGCGCACCCGGTCCGGGAACATCCCCGCCAGGTCCCGGTAGCCGTCGGCGACCCTGCCGAGGAAGCCGTCGCCCTCCGCCTCGATGCGGTCGGGGGTGGCGCAGCGGCGCGACGTCGCCAGCGCGACGGGGACGTCGATCACCAGCGACCGGTCGGGCAGGCGCCCGTCCACCGCCAGCCGGTTCACCTGCAGCACCGTCTCGACGCCCAAGCCGCGGGCGGCGCCCTGGTAGGCGAGCGACGAGTCGAGGAAGCGGTCGCACACCACCCAGCTGCCCGCGTCGACGGCCGGCGCGATCACCCGCCGCACCAGCTCCGCCCGGGCGGCGGCGAACAGGAGGGCCTCGGCGCTCAGCTCCAGCTCGCCCGGTGCGCCCGAGAGCAGGATCTCGCGTACCCGCTCCCCCACCGCGGTGCCGCCCGGCTCGCGGGTGCGCACCACGCGGGCGCCGCGGGCCTCCAGGGCGTCGGCGAGCATCGCCGCCTGGGTGCTCTTGCCGCTGCCGTCCACGCCCTCCAGCGCGATGAAACGGCCCGCTACCAGGGGTGGGCCCCGAGCGCGGCGGCGACCACGGTGCCGAGGATCGCCAGGCTCACCACCCAGCCCACCAGCCGGGTGCCGCGCGGGGGCGTCAGCACCGTCCGCTCGACCTCCGCCTGCTCGGCGAGGCGGGCGTACACCCCTGGACGTCCCTTCTGCGGCTCCTCCATGGTCGTGACGTTACCGTCCGGACGGCCAGTGATCCCGCGGGAGGGCCTCGTCTAGCATCCCGCCGGATGACCTGGCTGCTCACCGGCGGCGCCGGCTACATCGGCGCGCACATCACCGCGGCGTTCCGCGACGCCGGCGTCCCCATCGTCGTCCTCGACGACCTCTCCACCGGCTACCGGGAGTACGTCCCCGGCGACGTGCCGTTCGTCGAGGCCTCCGTCACCGACCGCGACGCGCTCGGCCGCGCGTTCACCGAGCACGACGTCACCGGCGTCGTCCACCTCGCGGCGCTCAAGTACGCGGGTGTCTCGGTGACCGACCCGCTCCTCTTCTACCGGACCAACGTCACGGGGATGCAGGTGCTGCTGGAGGCGGTCGTCGAGCACCGCATCGGCCGCGTGCTGCTGTCGTCCAGCTCGTCGTGGTACGGCACCCCCGACAGCGAGCTGGTGCCCGAGGACACCCCGCCGGCGGCTGAGAGCCCCTACGGGGAGAGCAAGGTCATCAGCGAGTGGCTGCTGCGCGACGTCGCCCGGGTCAACCCGTGGCTGCGCCAGACGGCCCTGCGCTACTTCAACGTCTGCGGCTCCGGGCCGCCGGAGCTGGCCGACCACAGCCCCCACAACCTGTTCCCCAAGGTGCTCGGCGCGATGTCGCGGGGCGAGCGGCCCGTCGTGAACGGCGGCGACTACCCCACCCCCGACGGCACCTGCATCCGCGACTACATCCACGTGGTCGACCTCGCCGACGCGCACCTGCGCGCCGCCCTGCACCTCGACTCCGACGCGCCCGTCGCCCCCGCGTACAACGTGGGGCGGGGAGTCGGCTCGTCGGTGCTGGAGGTCATCGGCGCGATGCGCCGCGTCACCGGCATCGACGTGGAGCCGGAGATGCGCGACCGGCGCCCCGGCGACCCCGCCCGCATCGTCGGCGCCGTCGACCGCATCGCCGCCGACCTCGGCTGGACCGCCTCGTACGGCCTGGACGAGATGGTGGAGAGCGCGTGGCGGGCGTGGCAGCGCCAGCTCGAGCTGTACGGCGGCGCCCCGCCGGGCGGTGGGCGCCTGCTCGTCGCCGGGACCATCTGATGGCGCCCAGGGGCGGCGTGCTGCTGACGGGCGGCGCCGGGTTCATCGGCTCCAACCTCGCCGACGCGGTCGTCGCCGACGGCCGCGCCTGCCACGTCGTCGACAACCTCAGCAACGGCCAGGCGATCCGGGTGCCGCAGGAGGCCGAGCTCCACGAGACCGACATCCGCGACGCCGCGGCGCTCACCGCGATCGCCGGCGCCGCGCAGCCGTCCACGATCTTCCACCTCGCCGCCCAGGCGGACGTGCGCCGGGCCGTCGAGGAGCCGGGCTACGACGCCGACGTCAACATCATCGGCACCCTCAACGTGCTGGAGGCGGCGCGGGCGGTGAACGCCCGGGTGGTGTTCGCCTCCACCGGCGGCGCCGCGTACGGCGACTACGAGGGCATGCCGGTGCCGACGCCGGAGACCGCCGCCACCCGTCCGCTGTCGCACTACGGGATGAGCAAGATGGCGGGCGAGGGCTACCTCGGGCTGTACGGGCGCCTCTACGGCCTGGAGACGAACATCCTGCGCTTCAGCAACGTCTACGGGCCGCGCCAGGACCCCCACGGCGAGGCCGGCGTCGTCGCGATCTTCGTGGGCCGGGTGCTCGACGGCACGCCGCCGCGCGTCTACGGCGACGGCCGCCAGACGCGCGACTACGTGTACGTCGGCGACGTCGTCCGCGCGTTCCTCGCCGCCGAGACCGGCCCGGCGGGGGAGACCGTGAACATCGGCACCGGCGCCGAGAGCAGCGTCCTCGACATCATCGACGCGCTCGGCTGGGACGGCGAGATCGAGTTCGCCCCCCACCGTGCCGGCGAGCTGGACCGCAGCTGCCTGGACCCCTCGAAGGCGGAGCGGGTCTTCGGCTGGCGGTCGGAGGTGGCGCTGGCGGAGGGCCTCGCCCTCACCCGCGACTCGGTGATCGCCGCGCGCCGGGAGCCGGAGCGGCGACCGCCCGGGGCGTTCGCGACGGCGTGAGCCGCGGCGGCCGCACCGGCCGCCCCTCGATCACGGCCCGCGGGCCCTCGTCGACCATCCACTGCAGCGCCTCCGGCTCCACGCGGAGCACCCGCGCCGCCGCCTCCAGGCCACCGCCCAGGCCGGGCGGCCGCCACGGGCCGGCCGAGTGG
>DASSBX010000172.1:0-3292 GCA_035698305.1 Miltoncostaeaceae bacterium
CACGGCCCGGTGCGGTCGTCGCGCGGAGTACGGATGCACCGGTGACCGCGGGCAGCCATGCTGACCTGATGCGCCGCGCATGGAGACGTCTCGTCGATGACCGCGCCCGCATCCTGGCGATCATCGCGATCACGGCGATCGCCGCGGGCGGGGTCATGTATCTGGCCGGCGCCGAGGCGGCCGGGCAGCAGGTCTGGCGTGCCGCGGTGGCGCTGCTGGCCGCCGAGCTGGCGGTCGAGGTCGCGCATTCCATCGTCGTCGACCACAACCTCGGGGTGGACACCATCGCGCTCGTCGCGATGGTGGGGTCCCTCGCGCTCGGCGAGGAGCTCGCCGGCGCCGTGGTGGGGCTCATGTTCACGGGCGGTGCGGCGCTCGAGGCGGCGGCGTCCCGGCGCGCCCGGCGCGAGCTGACCGCGCTGGTGAGTCGCGCCCCGCGCGTCGCGCTGCTGCGGGAGGGCGGCGAGGTGCGCGCGGTGCCGGTGGACGACGTCCGGCCCGGGGACGTCGTGGTCGTGCGCACCGGTGAGGTCATCCCGGTCGACGGCACGGTGACGGGCGACGAGGCGGTGGTCGACACCAGCACGCTCACCGGCGAGCCGCTGCCCGTCACCCTGGGCGCCGGGGAGCCGGTGATGAGCGGCACGGTGAACGCGGGCGGCCCGTTCGACGTGCGGGCGGAGCGCCCCGCCGCCGAGAGCGCGTACGCGGCCCTCGTGCGGCTGGTCGAGCAAGCCGAGCGCGAGCGGGCGCCCATGATGCGGATGGCCGACCGCTACGCCGGCATCTTCCTCCCCGTGACCGTGGTCATCGCCGGGTTGGCGTGGGCGCTGAGCGCCGACCCGGTCCGGGGGCTGGCGGTGGTGGTGGTCGCGACGCCGTGCCCGCTGATCCTGGCGGCGCCGATCGCGCTCGTCTCGGGGCTCTCGCGGGCGGCGAACGCGGGGATCATCGTCAAGGGCGCCGGCACCATCGAGGCGCTCGGGAGGGCCCGCACCGTCCTGTTCGACAAGACGGGGACGCTGACGGTGGGGGTCCCCGAGGTCCGCGAGGTCGTCGCCCTCGACTCCGTCCCCCGGGGGGAGGCCCTCCGGCTGGCCGCGTCGGTCGACCGGCTGTCGGCGCACGTCCTCGGCGAGGCCCTGGTGCGGGCGGCGGACGACGCGGGGCTCGTCCTCGCGGAGGCGACGGAGGTGGTCGAGGAGCCGGGCCAGGGGATCGCGGCAGACGTCGCGGGCCGCCGCGTGGCCGTGGGGAGCCGCGCGTTCCTCACCGCGCAGGGGTACGACGCCGGCGAGGTGGCGGGGGCGTCGCTCGCCGCCGGCCGCGGGTCCGGCGAGGCCCACGTGCTCGTCGGCGTCGACGGCCGGCTCGCCGCGGTCGTGGTGATGGGCGACGACCTGCGCGCCGACGCGACGCGGATCGTCGGGCGGCTCCGGGCGGAGGGCGTGCGGCACGTCGCCATGGTGTCCGGGGACCGCCGTTCCGTCGCCGAGCGCGTCGGCGCGGAGCTCGGGGTGGACCGCGTCTACGCCGGGCTGTCGCCGGACGGGAAGCTCGACGTCGTCCGGGGCCTCCTGGGCGACCCCGACCTCGGCGCCGTGGTCATGGTCGGCGACGGCGTGAACGACGCGCCCGCCCTCGCGGCCGCCGACGTCGGGATCGCGATGGGAGCCGCCGGGGCGACGGTGTCGTCGGAGACCGCGGACGCCGTGATCACGGTGGACCGCATCGACCGGGTCGCCGACGCCCTGCACATCGGCCGGCGCTCCCTGCGCATCGCGCACGAGAGCGTGCTCGCGGGAATGGGCCTCAGCATCGCGGCGATGGGGGTCGCCGCGTTCGGCTACCTGCCGCCGGTCGCCGGCGCCCTGTTCCAGGAGGTCATCGACCTCGCCGTGATCCTGAACGCCCTGCGCGCGTTGCGCGGCTAGGTGTAGTCACCCGCAACGTTGTTGACGGTTCCGGGTTGACGTAGCGAGGACCCCCGAGGGAGTTGTGGAGGTGACTAAGCCTTCCACGGCCCAAGGGGGTCCTCGTGACTCACGCTAACGCCCGCCTCACCGTCCACGGAAGGATGCTGCTCGTCGAGCGCGTCCTCACCGGCCACCGCCCGGCCGATGTCGCCCACCAGATGGGCTGCTCACGGGCCACCGCCTACAAGTGGCTGCGCCGCTACCGTGATGAGGGCCCAGCGGGGCTCACCGACCGCCCGAGCCGACCCCGTCACTGCCCCAACCGCACCCCCGCCGCGATCGAGGCCCAGATCCTCGAGGCGCGCCGGGCACACAGACGCGGCGCCGCATGGATCGGCGACGAGCTCGGCGTCGCCGCCTCGACGGTGGGCCGGGTCCTGGCCCGCCATCGCATGCCGGCCCTGCGCGAGCTGGATGCACTCACCGGCGAGCCGGTGCGCCGCGGCCCGGTGAGCGGCGTGCGCTACGAGCGCGAGCGACCGGGTGAGCTGGTGCACATCGACGTCAAGAAGCTCGGACGGATCCCTGACGGCGGCGGCTGGCGCGCGCATGGGCGCATCGTCGGCGTGGACCGCCACCGGCGCCTGGGCTACGACTACGTGCACTCGGCGATCGACGACCACAGCCGGCTGGCCTACTCGGAGATCCACCCCGACGAGCGCGGGGCGACCTGCGCCGCCTTCCTGATCCGGGCCGCCGCCTTCTTCGCCGCGCACGGCATCACCCGCATCGAGCGGGTGATGAGCGACAACGCCTTCTCGTACCGCCTCTCGGGCGACTTCCAGGCGGCGCTCGAGCGCCTGGGCGCCCGCCACGTCCTGATCCGGCCCCACTGCCCGTGGCAGAACGGCAAGGTCGAGAGGCTCAACCGCACCCTGCTCGTCGAGTGGGCCTACTCACAGGTGTTCACCTCGAACGCCGAGCGGGCCGGCTGCCTGCCACAGTGGCTCTGGCACTACAACAACCGCCGCCGCCACAGCGCCCTCGGTGGCCTTCCTCCGATCAGCCGCCTGTCAACAACGTGCTGAGCGACTACAGCTAGATGGGTGCGCCGGACGATCTCGTTGACCGCGGGCCGGGGCCTCGCCAGTGTCGACGTCACCGCCAACACTCTCCAGGGACCGATGCGCCTCACGGCCGACACCCGCCTCGCGTCCGACTCAACCGACGAGGCCATGGGCTTCGACCGCTTCCTGGCGTCGCTCCGGGCCATCACGCTGCTCACCGCCGAGGAGGAGGTCGAGCTGGCCCGTCGCATCGAGGATGGCGACGCCGACGCGCGGCGGCGGCTCATCGAGGCCAACCTGCGGCTGGTC